>JACDEC010000042.1 GCA_013816645.1 Planctomycetota bacterium | reverse complement strand
AAATCGCTGCGACCGATGGTCCAGTCTCCGGCGCACTCCCAGAGCAGGTCGCCGGCAGCGACCGCGTGCCAGGCGCCTTCGTGCTGGACCCAGCCACGCCCGTCGGTGACCAGCTCGATGCGCTCCTGCCCGGCCAGAGCCCGGATGGGGGTGGGATGGCGACCGGCGGCCTGGCGGTAATCGCTGACGTGGAGCAGGGAGCGCAGTCGGGCGAGCATAGGAGTTTGCGCCAATCGATCAGAGATCCTGCCAATTGCGATGCCAGGTAAAGCCCTGTAAAAGGCCGTCCCGCCCGGATCGGTCGGGATGTTTCGCCAAGCCGCCCACCCCCTGACCAGCCGAGGTTTCCATGCCCGCCATCTCCCCCGCCCGCGACGTCGGCGTCCAGTCCTGGTCATTCCGCGAGTTCAAGACGCCCGAGGCACTGTGCGCGAAGCTCAAGGAGGTCGGCGTCACCAATACCGAGGTCTGCGGGGTCCAGGCCGATTTCAACGACGCCGCCAAGCACGACGCGCCGATCGCGACCTTCAAGAAGGAAGGCATGCGCGTCTGCTCGATCGGCGTCCAGACCTTCACCGGCAACGTCGCTGTCGAGCGCCAGTGGTTCGAGTTCGCCAAGAAGGCCGGCGCCAAGTACATCAGCGCCCACTTCACCGTCGACACCTTCCGCGACGCGATCAAGGTCGCCTCGGGCCTGAGCGAGGCCTACGGCGTCAAGCTCGCCATGCACTGCCACGGCGGCTACATGTTCGGCGGCTCGTTCGACGTCATCGACCACATCCTCAAGATCGGCGGCCCCTACGTCGGCGTGAACATCGACACCGCCTGGTGCATGCAGGCCGCGGGCAACCCGATCGACTGGGTGAAGAAGTGGAACAAGCAGGTCTACGGCGTGCACTACAAGGACTTCGTCTTCGACCGCGCGGGCAAGTGGACCGAGACGGTGGTCGGCGAAGGCAACCTGCCGCTCAAGGACCTGATCAAGACGCTCGAGGACAACGCCTTCGCCGGCTTCGCGGTCATCGAATACGAGGCCGATCCCCAGGATCCCGCCGCGGCGATCAAGCGCGGTGTTGAGAAGATCCGCGCGATCTAGATTCGTCCGGGCGCTACGACTCGTCCAGTCGCGCCTGGGCACTCGTCCGGTCGCTACGCTCGTCCGGGCAGGCGGCTTTCCCCGCCCTCGTCCGGTGGGAGCCTCTCGCGCACGCTGCGAGCCCGGGCTTGCGCCGAAGGCGCCCGGACGAACTCGGCGGAGCCGTGCGCCCGGACGAGCGTCGTGTGGACGAGCGTAGCGACCGGACGAATGGCGGACGAACTGTCGCAGGACGCTGCGCTTGCCCCCCGAGCGCCCCGCGGTGGAGTGACTGGCCGGAGCGCGCGCCATGGATCTCACCCGCAGCCTCGGGCTCGCTCCGCATGGCGGCAACGCCGTCGCCGAGCGGCGCACCGTCATCCGCTACATCAATCTCAAGCTCGCCGCGCTCGGCCACGAACTGCCCACCGACGCCTCCAACCGCGAGTTCCTCACCCTCGCCCACGACCTGCTCGCCCATCACCGCGAACAGGGTCGGCTGCTCGCGAACCATCTCTGCCCGGTCGACCGCCGCATCCAGGTGTTCCTCGACGGCTACCTCGCGGGCGAGGCGCTCACCGCGCCGGTGCGCCTGCCCGCATCGACCTTCGTGCTCGATCGCCACGGCTTGGCGCGCGAACTGTCCCTGCCCGTCGATGCCGACAGCCACGAATCGCCGATGCTGTCGAGCTGGCGCCTCCACCAGGGCGTGCTGCACAACCCGCGCAGCGACCGTCGCACCACCCAGGGCGTGTTCCACGTCGCCGAGGGCGGCCTGCCCGTGCCCGACGACAAGCTGGCGGTGCCCAAGGCGGTGTACGGCAACCTGCTCGCCCGCGCCTTCGCGCCGCCGGCGGAACTGCTGCGCCTGCCCTTCGCCGCGCACCTCGGACGTCCCGTCGAATGCTTCGCCTCGCTGCTGCTGCGCCCGCTGGTGCGGCCGGCGATCCCCGGGCTCGAGCCCGAGCAACGCATGGAAGTGCGCTTCTTCGCGCCGGGATCGCTGGTCTCCAACCTCGATTTCGTCGAATCGATCTTCGGCAACGCCGGCGATCCCGCGCTGCCCGAGCACGACGCCGCGCTCGACACCGACCGCTGGACCGGCCACACCGGCTGCGTGATCCTGGCTCCGCACCTGGTCGGTGTCGGCAAACAGGAGCTCGGCCTGCCCCACGTCTCCAAGGCCACGCCGCGCCAGAAGCGCGACGGCATGTGCTGGGAGCGCGAGGACGAGCGCTACAACGGCGGCGCCGCCTTCAAGATCACCGCGCGCACCACCGACGGCGTGATGGTCACCATCCTCGCCGACAATTACTTCGGCTACTGCAAGAAGGAGGTGAAGACCCAGATCTCCTTCGCCGCCAACCTGCTGGGGTCGGCCGAGGAGGAGCACGCCGGCGGCGCCATCGCCTTCGCGTCGTCGAGCCTGGGCGAGGAATTCCACGGCGACAACGGCGCGGCGATGGCCGCCGGCCACACCTTCGCCGACAACTGCGCCCGCTACGCCGGCAGCTTGTACGACCTGCAGGAGGACGGGCACGGCGTCGATCGTTCCTACCCCGACATCCTCTACCTGCCCGAATCGATGCGCATCGACCTGCCCAAGGGCCACGTCATGTGGACCCATCGGGGCGCCGAGCGCTCACTGCCGTTGCGTCCCGACATCGCCTACGTGCATCCCACCGGCTACAAGGTGCGGCTCGAGAAGCACCCGCGCGCGCCGTCCTGGCGCCTGGTCGGCACCGTCGCCGAAGGTGTTTTCTGCCACAAGCCGTGCACGGTGTCGGGCGGCGGAAAATCCGAGATCTCCAAGTCGATCAACGATGCGATGCTCTACGGCCCGCTGTTCGTCGCCGACGTCGAGCGCGACCTCGCCCAGGTCGAGGAGATCATCGCCCGCGATTACGCCGACCGCTTCCTGCCCGGGGTCCGCGCGCCGGACGGCCGACCCGCGAGACCGCAGCCGAGCGGGACGCGCAGCCGCAGCATCCTCGATCCCGGCCGTTCGCTGGGCTCGGTGATCAAGCTGCTGACCCCCTCGCCGGCCGAGTTCACTCCGGCGTACAACGCCTGGCTGGGCGCGATCGCCCCGCACGTGCGCGCGCTGGTCTTCGTGATCAAGCGCTTCTACCGTCCCGAATGGGGCGCCGATTGGCGCGCCCATTTCGGCGTCGACCTGGTCAACGGCCGACCGGGGCACCAGCTCAAGTACCACGAACGCCAACTGGTCGCCGAATACCTGCGCGTCGGCTTGACCGAGGAAGGTTCGTGGCGCACCTTCAAGGTCCGCCAGGATTTCATCGCCGCCGAAAAGATCTGCGCCGAAGACGACATCAGCGTGTCGACGGTGGTGCGCAGCGACCGGCTCCCCGGCCTCAACCGCGCCCACTGCGGCGACGCCGTCAAGATCGTCGCCAACTGCGAGTGGCGCTTCTTCCAGCGGCCGGATGACGCCATCCACCGCGGCTACGACCGCCAAGCCGAGGCCGACATGGCCGGCGCCGGGCTGTTCGCCTCGAACTACCAGGCGATCTCGCACCAGGAAGCCAGCGCGATCGTCGACGACGCCATGGGCTTCTCGCAGTACACCGCGCCGATGCGCGACCGCCTGACCGCGGCGGTCGCCGAGCACGCCGGTTTCGTGCTGTCGTCGGCGCATCCGCGCATGGTCGATGGCAAGCCGACCAAGAATCCGCGCTACCTCCAGGTGCGCCCCGACATCGTCCATCACCGCGCCAAGCACCTCGCCGAGGTCGGCGCGCGGCTGCATCGCCGCCTGCCCATGACGGTGCCGGTGGTGTTCCCGGTGCACGCGGTGCTGCCCGGACGGCGCAACAACCCGCCCGAACCCAAGGCCGGCATCCCGATGCTCGCGGTCTACGGTCCGCTGCATTTCCAGGAGCTGCCCGAGCTGTTCGCGGACGTCATCGCCTCGTTGTCGGGCAAGTCGCCGTCGACTACCGGCTGGGGCTCCGAAGGCGCCCTGACCAAAGGACCGTTCAACGCGGTGCGCACCACCGCGGACCTCAACACCGCGATCGTCTCGGCGATCCTCACCGGCGGCTGGGGATTCTCGACGCCGGCCGGGCATGTCGGCGCCAAGCTGCAGGTCGACCACGACATCAGCCTGCTGGTGCCCGAACTGTGGTGCCGCCTGACCGTCGCCGAGCGCGATCCCGCCTACCTGCAGCGCGAGGGCCACCTCGAGCGGGTGCAGGACTACGACCGCGGCGGGATCCGCGTGCGGGCGAGCCGCCTGGGCTGGCGCATCACCGAGACGTTCGTGCACACCTTCCTCGGCCGGATCTTCGATGATCCCGCCTCGGTGTTCCCCGCCGACGCGCTGCGTCCCGAACTCCAGGACCCCGAGTCCTTCGCCGCGGGCATGGGCATGATCGTCGAATCGCAGCGCAAGGCCGCCCAGGCCTACTTCGACGACGGTTCGATCGCCGAGGCCTGCCCGCCACTGGCCGCGGTACTGTCGGTGATGGCCACCGGCAGCTGGCAGGGCAAGGGACTCGACCATCCCGAGCTGCGCCAGCTGTTCGACCGCGAGCACCTGCTGGCCAGCGCATGGTACCGGCTGCGCCTGCTGACCCAGCAGCGCCGCGATGTCGCGCGCCTGCGCCGGAACCTCGCCACGCTCGAGGAATTCCTCGCCCGGCCGGGTTACGCCGACGAGGCGGCGCGGCTCGACCTGCGCGGGCGGATGGATCGGATCTGCGCGCGCCTAGCTCGGGCGGACACCGCCGACTACCTCGCGGACCTGCAGGGATCGCTGGGCGCGGATCCGATGGGCGAGTTCACCAGATCGGCGGTTTGAGGTCGAGCCGCTGGACCCAGCTGATGCTGCCGCCCTGTGAGGGCATGGCGGTGATCCAATGGACGATCTCGACGCCGGCATAGGGATTGCGCTCATTCATGCGCCGCCCCTTGGGCGCGTAGTCGCCGGTGTGCGGGCTCCATTCGAAGCGGTACCAGAGGATGACCTCCTGACTGCGCAACTGCTCGAAGTAGCTGGAATCTCCGAGGAATGTGGCGGTCGCACCTGCCTGCACCACCTCCGCCCAATCCCGGAAACCCTGGGTTGCGCCGGCTCCGCAGGTCGCGAGGAACACCGAGGCGTTCGGAGGATAGGCAACATCGGGAGTCCCGAACCAGTCGGTGCCGCGTCCGCCATTGAGGTTCACCACGTCGTAGTAGGGAAGCCCGACACCGTCGTGATCGTCCGCGGCTTCGCGATAGAGTCGGAACCAGGCACGGCTCGTGGAACCGCTCCGTGGCATGGCATCACCGGACGCGAATCCTGCCCCCGCGGGGTCGACCACTGGCGTGGGATCGGGATTGTCGAAGCTGCCGTAGCGCCAAATGTCCGACATCGAACTGTAGCTGCCGCTGTCGCCGTGCAGGCCTGCGATCACCACGGCATTCGGATTGCCGGGATCGTCCTGCAGGCTCAACCCCTGACCGACCCTGACCGGATTGCGGGGACCACTGCGCACCGCTGCGGGCGGTCGGGTCCATGCATACATGGTCGCTCGCATCGTGCTGCCCGGAGCGGGCCAGGTCCCTGCCGTCCAGACCCGATGCTGCGGTTCGCGCGGATCTCCGAGCGTGGGATTCTGGTCGATCGGGATCGGACCGACGGCGTGATTGCGGATGTCGTTCCAGCCGACGGTCTCCTGGTCGCCCCAGCCGAGCCGCGACGTCTCCATCACGTAGCACATCGCAGCGTTGAGCATCATCCGCGCCTGGGTGTCGCGCAGCACCTGACCGACCTGCGCCGCTTCCCCATGCATCGAGGACAGGAACACCAGGGTGAGGCTGAGCAGCAGGGCGGACAGGCCGGTGACGATGATGAGGATCGCTCCCCTGCGCGAAGGCGCGCGGGGCGCATGGGCGTTGGCCGGCATCAGTAGTCCATCACCGACGATCCCCAGTGCGTCCATTGCCGCTGCTGCCGCGCGCCGCGTAAGGTGGTGGCGATCGGTTTGAAGACCAACTCGATCCGTTTGCCGGTCGTCGGATTGGCGACGACCACGCTGATGTTCATCCGACCTGACACCAGCACGTCGTAGCTGCGCACCACCTTGACCTGGAGATCGGGCCAGCCGAGCGCAGCCAGGGACGCGTGCGGCGGGGAGGAGGCGAGGCCCGGATTGTAGGTAGGCATATCGCCATCGATGATGGCGCTTCTCGAGACCTTCAGGAACGCGGAGGGCGCGCCATCGAGCACCCAGCCGGGGCGCGGCGCGAAAGCCGTGGTGATCCCATAGAGATGGACGCCGCTGCGCGACAGCGCCTTCTCGGCCGGCTGCGAGGCGCTGCTCCAGATCACCCCATGGTTCATGCTTTCCCACAGCTTGTTGGAGAACGCCTGGAGATTCTGGCCGAATGGATAGGTCTGGACCGGACGACCGAAGCTGTTGTTGGGATACCCGCCAGCGATCGGCGGGGAGAGATAGTAGCCGATCGGCATGGGATTGGGCAGGTAGTCGAGGAAGCCGGCCCAACCAAGATTGGAATACAACCTGTCCTGCAGTTCGTGCTGCCAGGCACTTTCGTCATCGGCATGGTCGATGCAGCCGACCATCGCATAGCTGCCCACGCCAAAGCCTTCGAAGCTGATGCTTTTGAACAGCCCACCCCGCCACCAGGTGCGGTTGTCCGAGACGTTGTAGTTCCAATAGTGGTCGGGCAGATCAAGTTCGGCGAAGGGTTGACCGTAGATATTGTCGTCCCCGATCACGCTGGCGGCCACGACCGCACCGGAGCCATCGTAGATCTTCCGCTGCGGCTGACCTGCCGGGTCGAACGGGTCGTCCTCCGCGTACCAGAAATCGGCCTCGACCATCCCGTGCATGTAGCCTTCGGCGAGCGAGCGATTCTCCCGGGTCAGATTCTTGGAAACGGCGATGGTCCTGGCCGCGACGCGGAAGGCGGCGAAGGCAGCGAAGGCGATGATCATCCCGAGGGCGATCGACACCATCATCTCGACCAAGGTGAAGCCGCGCATGCATCTCATCGCAATTGGAGGTGCAGCCGCGGGTCGTAGGCCAGGAAACGCGTGATCAGCGAAGCGCGCAAGCGGACCGAATTACGCGTGGTACCACGATCGTAGACGCCATTGGCGTTGCGGTCCGCCCCATGGCGGACGAGGTAGCTCGCGATGCTGTTGTTGCTGGCCCCTTGGCCATGGTTCTGATAAAAAGCCCCGCCGTTCGCGAGATTCTGAGCGTTCACGGTCGACGTACGGCTGGCATCGAACCACGCGTTGGAGAACTCGGGGTGCATATTCTCCTGCGCGTAGAAGCTGGACGCGACACCGGGGGAGCCGCCCGCCCAGACGTTGCCGATGTTGACCTTCGGCAGGCGCGGCAGCATGGCGCTATCCATCGGTGTGCCGGGAACGCTCTCGAAATCTTCATAGGATTGCCAATCCACCGCCCAGACGACGAGATCGCGGCAGCGTTCGCTGGGCGCAAAGGGCTTGGTCAGGTTCCACCCCGTGGTTCCGCTTCGCAGACCGGGATCGATGCCATTCCAATGGGTATTGGCGTGGACCCCGTTGATCGGGCGGCTCGACAGCGTGTTCCACGCGTGCATCAAGGCGACCGGGGCGGTGGCACCGCTGGGATCGCGCAGCGCGGCGGTGAGATCGTACTGCAGGAGGATCGAGTCCAGCATGGTGGACATGGTGTAGTTGCGCGACGAGCACAGATCGTAGGGCTGCGAGTACTGCAGGTAGCCGATGTAGGCGAGCATCCAGGCGTGGGCGATCTGGAAGTCGCCGACAGGCGGATTGGGGTCGGGATAGGTAGCGGCATTCGCCCAGTTCGCCGGATCGACGCTGCCAGCGGTGTAGGCCGCGGCGTCCCGCCCGCAGGCCCAGGCGTAGAAACGCAGCAGATCGGTACGGGCATTGAATCGCAAGGTGTCGGCGGAGTACTCGGCCTCGAGGTCGCTCTGGCTCGGCGCGGGCAGTACTTCCACGTCGAAATCGATACCGCAGAGTTGCAAGGCGAGGCGCAGGCGCGCCTTATCGTTGGACCAGGCATGGTTGAAGAAATCGCCCTGGGCGATCAACCCCAGGCCCTGGAGCACCGCCCCCATGCGCCAAAGGATTCCGACCTCGGTATCCATCACTCCCACCCAGTTGCCGATCGCTGCGGTGGGGTACCAGTCGTGGTACGGCCATTTGATCTGGGGATGGTAGGTCAGCGCGTTCTGCTGGGTGTGGCCCGAGAAGGCGAAGATCAATTTCGAGTCGCCTCCTTCGGATTGGGTCCAGAACACTGGATTGCCGTCGGCGGCGATCCGCGCGAGTTCGTCCTGGTCGCTGTCGATACGCTCGAGGATGGCGGGCGGCAATGGCACGAAGGAGGACCAGCGGGCCATATTGATGCCACCATCAAGATCGGGCGCGTTGACCGTCGGATTGGTGTAGGGGCGATCCCAGACGTCGGTGCCCTCGGTGCCGAAGGTGATGTGTTGCTGGCGGTCGAGGTGCGACTGGACCAGTGCCTGGGCCTGGGCGGCGGCGATCAGCCGGTAGCGCGACTCCTGCTGGGATTTGAGCCCCACCGGAAACAGCAGCAGCGCGATGGTGATGGTCATGGCGACGATCAGCAGCGAGATGCCGACCTCGAAGAGCGTCATGGCCACGCGCGCAGGGCTCAGGGAACCCTCGCGGGAACCCAGCGGTCTGGTCTCCACCTGCGCGGCATACAGACCCATACGGTTGTTTACGCACAGAACGATCTGCCGTCAACGTATGCCAAGGCTGCGTAGCCCGGGGTGCCCGCACACGGAAGACTCGCGCTCAGGGAGCCGGGGTGTCCGGTTTGCGCGGCGGTTGGCGTCGCCAGTCAGCGGTCAGCAGGTACCCCTGAAACGACGGAATCCGGGGCGTTACCTGGGGTTCCTCTCAGTCGCCCTGTCGGGTTACGCCGACGAGGCTGCGCGGTTTGACCCGCCCGGCCGTTGACGCGCGCGGGCGAACGACTGAAGCGGACGGCAACGCCGGGCTACGTCATCGAGCAGCAGGGATCGCTCGGCGCGGATTCGATGGGCGAGGCGACCGCGACCGGCCCGATGGCGAAGGCGGCGAGATAAGCACCAGAGACAAGAAGGCCCGAGCCGAGCAGAAAATCGTGATCGCCCTCTGCCGGCGCGGCAAGGATCGGCATGTCTTTGAACTGCTCGCTCTTCCTTTGCCGACGCCGGTCGGAAGCGAATGGATCGTGGCCTATCGCCGGTGGAGCGGACGACGATAAGCGGGCAGGCGAAGGTTCCCCGCGCGCAGACGGCGCCGAGCGCACGGGCAATCCCAGGGCAACGAGCCCGATCCTGGCCCTTACACCGCACCATGCGCAAAATTTTTCAAGCAAAGACGTCAAAGGTCGATTGTCGCCGATATCGGACATTTTAGCGAAAATTCAGCTCCGGACTATACCCCATCAGCATTCAACTCTCGCTCTAGCTCAGATCTTCGATCAAATAGATTATCCCTGAATAGGAGATTACTGACATTCTGAACTAATAAATCGAATTCTTTATGTCGGATCGACCATATTTCAGACCACGCCATCACATCGAGCGAATATTCGCGACTGTAAGCCGCTATTAAATTGATGGACTGCAGGATTCCGTCACCATCACGCTGCTCCAGGCCTTCGGAAAGCATCTTAAGGTGCTTCGTTGAAACGGAGCTATCAAGGCCGATAAATGGCCAGATTTTTCCGGCCCGTCCGGAATCCCTGAGTTTATCCGCCTCATCTTCCACTTCCTCGAGAAGATGGACCAGATTCCTCAGTCCCTTATGTACGTCTAGAACTTGCAGGCGAAGGTTCATGTGGTTTCTGACTTATTCCAGGGTGTTCGCTGTGTGACCTGCCTCTTGCCCTTGCCGTTCGCAAGCGGATCGACCGTATTTGACGGAATCCAGATTTGCTCATTTCCACCCCGGAGAATATAACCCCTCTCAGGAATATCCTGAGGTCCGGTTTTTCCACGCCACGCCTTCAGTGGCTTATCTAGGATATGGCGAATGAAGCCGCCATCTCCGTTCCAGCTTGAGAGGACCGCGTAATCCCGCCGCCACTCCTCCTCGGTCGGAGGGAGCGGCTCCAGTGACCAGCATTCTCCGCGATAGTCGTTGGTCCCATACTTTGGATGCAGGCCGACGACGCGGTAGATCGGCGTCCCGGGAGGAAGCTCGACCGGAACCGGTGGATCCGAAAACGTCATGGTTTTAACCGGTGGGATGCTGGGCCACCCGGGTGGCACCTCGACGGCATGCTCCTGCAGGCGCACAGGTGCTCCGGGTTCAGCCCCAGGATCACGGCCGCTCTGAGGAATGGGATGCAGGTACTCGGGGATATCAACAGAAGCAACCGGAGCAGCCTCTTGGACCTTCCCCACCTGCCCCTGCACGATCGGCGTCGGCACCGTGTTCTTGTTGTTGCTGACGAACAGATCGCCATTGAGCACCACCGCCTGGCCTTCGATGAACACGTTCGACGACCACGTCACCGGGGTGGCCTTGCCTTTGACCGTGCCCGAGACCACGCCGCCGACCGAACCGGGTTCATCGCCGGTCGAGGTGGCGAGCTTCGATCCCTTCAGGCACACCGGCGCGCCGTCGATGGTCACCGTGGTGCTGCCGTCGGCGAGGTCGGCGCTCCTGGCGACGTTGGGATATGGCACCGGTATCGGGCCGCCGGGCGACGGGGTCTTGCACACATCGGGGAAGGCCAGGACGGTGCCGCCGCTCACCGTGGTGACCGGACTGTGGGAAACCTCAGGCCACACCGGATCTCCGTCAGGGTCGAGGAACAGGGCCTTGCCGCTGGGCGACATCAAGAGGATGTTCCCATACTGGTTCGGCTGTAGGTGGAATGTCGTGAAGGTCTTGGCGCATTGGGCGCATACATTCACGAAGGGGATGAGTGTCATCTTCATGGAATTGGCACCACCGTCTGAGGAGCGAGAAGCTTGTCGATCTATTGACAACCGGCTCCTCTGGCGCCACCAGCGATCGCCTGGGTCGTGGCGTAATCGTTTACCCCTGGAAAAACCAAACTTTTTATTATGGCAGGATCGGTCAGATCCAGGATCATTGCTGACAGGGTTCCGCCAAGTCAGCCAGGCAGTTGATGATATCGCCTAAAAGCATAATTGAGCCCAGAAAGCCATGAGGCGAATTCCTCATCGGATTCTTCGAAATTCCTCATTGCCAAAACCCCAACGTTGGGCTTCTCTCGCTCATCTGCAGTAGGGATCCTGCCGTCATCGGTGCATTGCTTCATGAAAAGTAACTGCCTCACGATGTTCTGAGGCAAATCCCAATCCGGATTCGAAGCGATTTTTTCCTGACTCCTCAGGCACGCCCTTTCCATGTGCTCGTGAAACGACTGCCGATTCTGAATCAAAGGCGGTTGGGGCATCATGCATCCGTCAAATTTTGATGCTGGGGGCGGGTAATAAACAGTTGGGTTCCGCCTCCCATGGTGTGCTTGGGTTCTCCGGGGATGGACCAGGTGTCATCGATTTCGCCTGTAGTGCTCCTGAGCGCCTTGACAGGTTTTCTGGCACGGAAAACTCTCTGCACGCGAGGGGCGACGCGAGCTGGCGTGGTTGCCGTGGGACGACATTCGACCCGATCATTGATTCCCAAGCTATCCGCTGTGGCGCTCTGGTCATCCGTGAAGTACTGTCCCATCCCTCCTTCGGGATAACAATGCTGAAAGACTATATCTCCATTCTCGCCTGCGCCATCGGGCGGAACTGCCACAACGGAGACGGGATGCCGTAGATTTATGCCCCGTACTTGGCTCTCGATCTGATCCAGGCGCATGGTCGGATTCATTTCCACATAGAATTGTGTCGCCACCTGCTCACGAGCGGCGCGATGCTCCAGAGAGTCTCCTGCTGACGCCGCCATTGTGGCAAGGATCGCCTTGGGGTCCTCTGCCTCCTCCGCCGGCCCCACCTGCCCCTGCACGATCGGCGTCGGCACCGTGTTCTTGTTGTTGCTGACGAACAGATCGCCATTGAGCACCACCGCCTGGCCTTCGATGAACACGTTCGACGACCACGTC
>JACDEC010000041.1 GCA_013816645.1 Planctomycetota bacterium | reverse complement strand
GGATAGGTGGTGCCGCCGGCGGACGGACCGTTGCGGCTGACGTTGGGATCCCATCCGCAGGTCTCTGGTTCCGACCGGCCGCTATAGAAGTGGACGTTGATGATGTCGATGAAGTCGAGCGGACGCTTGCCATCGGCGTACTCGTGCTCCTGCAGCTGGCCGACGACCTCGATGTCCATGCCCGCGAAGCCGCCCGAGGTGATCGGCAGCGTCGGATCCGCGCGACGCGATCCCTCGGCGCCGGCACGCATGACCTCGAGGTACTGCCCCATGGTGCCGACGAACGGTCCCCAGTTCGGGTCATTGAGGTTCGGCTCGTTCCACAGTTCGACCGCGTCGATCAGCCCGAGTCCGGACTTCTTGTCGTCGCTCTTGAGCAACTCGGGCGCGACCTTGGCGCGGCCGAAGCGGGCGACGAGCTGGAAGATCGCTTCGCCGTAGTCGGCATGGTCGCGCGGCGGCCAGCCCTCGCGATTTTTCTTCACCTCGTCGCCGGCGCTGGTCGCCCATGCCGGGACTTGGAAAACGTATGGCAGCACCTTGAGACCGAGCTTCTGGTAGGCGGCGAAGATGCCGTCGAGATCGACCTGCCATGGGGCTACCGATCCATCGAAGCCGACGTGATCCGGCGTCGGCATGAACATCATCCACTTCGCATTCTCGAAGCGCATGTACCCGAAGCCGCAACGCCGCATCTCCGCGGAGACGCCCGCATCGCTGGCGTTGCCGTTCATGCCGAAGCGCAGCGCGCGCTCGCTGGGCACCGTGTCGGCGGGGCGGACGAAGAGGTGCGACCAGCGTATCTCGCTACGCCCGCCCGCGGTGGTCTCGAGCCCGAGCAGGTAGCCGCCGGGACCGACGGGCTCGGCGCTGGCCAGCACCAGTTCGGCGATCTCGCGGGCCGCGACGTCGGCGCGAACCGTGCCGCTGGCGACCACCGGCCCGACTTCAGGCAGCACGACCTTGTCGTTGGCGATGCCGTCGTAGACCATCAACGTCGGCGGCAGGCGCACGCAATTCGGCGTCTTGGCGTCGTCATGGAAGCGCAGGCGCAGATACCGTGCTTTCACTGGTTTAGTCCACGGGAAGCGGTGGGGACCACCCCACTTGCCGTTCATGCCGAAGCCCTGCGCGCCGTCCACCGCCGCATAGGACTGGCCATCGAGCGAGGTCGAGGCGTCGGCCTTGAAAATCCAGTTGGCGTCGCCGGCGTGCCAGCGGACCTCGCTGATGTCGCGGGCCTGGCCGAGGTCGATGGTCGCGACCAGCTCCTTGTAACCGTTGCTCCACGGTGCCTCGAAGTTGGAGAACTCGTCGCCGTCGCACAGGAATGCGGCGCCCTTGTCGACCCCGTCGACCGTCACCGTCGATGTCGCGCCCAGCGCGTGGTCGTACCCGTGCACGGGATCGGGCATCACCGGATCGGCGTAGGTCGGATTGGCCTGCAGCCGGTAGCGGACCTCGACGGCCTGGGACGCCGCGGTGCGGTTCTCGGCGATGACCCGCAGGGCCAGCGGCGCGCCGGGTTCGATGACGTCGGCGCCCAGGGTACTGAGCGCGACGCCCGTATCGGTGGGATTCGGCTGGACGCTCGCGGTCAGCGCGTCGAAGGACAGCGAGGTCGCTCCTGGCGCGCTCGCGAACCAGATGAGGTGGACCGAGCGCACGGGCAGGTCGAGCTTTCCGTCGTGCTCCTTCTGCTCGTACGCCTGGCGCATACCGCCCGCGGTCGGATCGATCTCGACGAGCTTCCAGCCCGTCCAGTCGACCGGCACGGTCTGCATCAACCATTCCTCCTTGCCGTCCTTGATCTGCAGCCCGACTTCGGCGGCGTTGCTGGCCGCGTCGGCCCACACCCACATCGACAGCTTCCGGCAGCCGGGCAGGTCACCGTCGAAGGCCGGGGCATCGACCTTGCCGCCCTTGTCGAGCGCCTTGCCGCTGACCGCGACCGCGACGGCGCCGAACTTGGCGGGCGCGCCCTCGGCGATGCGCACGGCGAGGTCGTCGACGCGGTACGCGCCGATCCCGGGGAAGGCCAGCGACTCCATGGCGTTGAGCAGGCGCCGCTGCGTGGCGGGTCCGTCCTCGGCGGCGAGCGTGGCGATCAGGCCGCTCACCAGGATCAAGGCGGGGCGCAATGACGACTGGAACATGTGGTCCTTCCGAAGGGCGATCTGAGCGAGGTGCGTGAAAGAGAGTCGCAACCTCTTCACTGTGACAAGGATGCCGTCGCATGATGCCGCGAGGTGATCAGATTTCATCCGCCGATGTCACACCGCGGATTGTCCACGAATCGACAGCCGCACTGGTGGCGGATCGTGGGCGTCGTACCGTCGACGCATGAACCTCCGGCTGGCCCTGCTCATGACCGCACTCTTCCCCCTCCCCGCACTCGAATGGTCCTGCCCGATCGCCGGCGCCCCGGCGGCGAAGGCCGAGGTCTGCACCTTCAAGTATGGCAAGGAGTGGGCCTACGCCGTCGAGATCGACGATGGCCCGAAATGGGCGCGACCCTTCGCCGTGCCGTTCCTCGCCCAGCACACGTGGACCGACGCGCCCCCCGGGGTGAAGGGCGGCGCCGAACGTCCGTTCGTCGGCGGCATCGCGGTGATCGTCGGCGCGATCAGCGGCAGCGACCAGGCGCTGAGCTGGGCCGACCTCGACGCCATGGAGCAGAGCGGCTGGGGCGTGATCAACCACAGCCTCGCGCACAACGGCCGCAGCTGGGGCGACGACAAGGGCAGGCTCAGCGACGACCAGGTTCGCGAGGACGCCTTCTGGTGCCAGGCCATGCTCGCCAACGGGCTCGCCAGGAAGCGCGCCCCGACCGCCTGCGTCTACGCCAACGGCTACACCGACTACAACCGCGGCGGCGCGCTCGAGGCGGTCGGCATCCGCATCGCGACCCGGGTCAGCGGGTCGAGTCCGATCGACGTCACCAGCCCGGGCGTGAAGTGGATGGACTTCAACCGCAACTACCTCGACGAGGGCGTCTGGAAGAACGACCAGAAGGGCGACCCGATGGCGGGCATTCCCGACGCCGCCGGCGCCGGCCCCAAACCCAACAGCCTGATCATCGACTTCACCCACGGCATCGAACAGCAGGACAGCCACGAGAACAACGCGCGCTGGATGACCCGGCTGTCGACCATAGCCAGCCGCTGGGGTGCCGGTGGGCGCGACAACCTGTGGTGCGCGCCGACCGGTGAGATCGCCGACTACGTGCTCGCCGCCAAGGTCGCGACCGTCACCTGCGCCAAGGGCACCCTGACCGTCAAGCTGCCCGATGGCCAGCCGGGCACCGCGTTGACCGTGCGGCTCACCGGCGTACCGGCTGCGGCCAAGCTCGCCGCCCCGGCCGGCGGCACGCTGCACCGCCAGGGTGACGTCGCCTGGCTGACCACCCCGGTGCTCGGCCTGCCGGGAACGCTGCCCGGGATCCCGCGCGTCAAGCCCATCTACACCGGTGAGCCCGGCCTGATCGACCTCAAGGGCTCGCACGCCATCGCCGGCATCGCGGTGCGCATGGGCGGTCACGCGCCCGACGGCTTCGCCTACAAGGTCGTGGCCAAGACCGCTGACGGCGATGTCGTCGTCATCGAAGCCAAGCCCGATTTCTCACACAGCGGCGGCTGGGTGAATGGGCAGGTGGTGCATCCCGTCCTGCCGACCCGCGCGGCGATCCAGGCGACCGCGATCGACATCCCGCGTGTCAACGAGGTCATGCGCGAGGTCACGATCTGGGCGATCGACCCGGCGCCGGCAGCGAAGTAGCCGGCAATCCGAGGAGACGGCTCCCTACTGGCGCAGCCAATGGGGTAGGCGACCGAGCGGGGCATCGACCTCGCGCACCGTCGGGCCTTCGACCAACGTCGCGTCGTCGCCGAGCCAGCGTCCCGCGGGAAAGCGCACGCTGCGCCGCCGCTGCCCGCGCTGTTGTACGGGAGCAACCAGGATGCGCTCACCGAGCAGGAACTGGTCGACGACCTGGTCGTGGCCGCCGCTGGGATCCTCCCAGGCGAGCGGCCGGACGATCGGTTCGCCGCTGACCGCCGCGTGGCGGGCGAGATCGAGGATGTAGCCGCCGTGCTCGACGTGCAGCCGGGCCGCGGCCAGGCACAGCGCGTCCATCGCCGGCGGCAGCACGCGCCAGGGCGCGGCGCTGAACTGCATCATCGGCAGCAACGCGGCGAGTTGCGCGTGGCGCACGAACAGCTCGTGGTCGAGCCGGTCGCTGTTGCGGTGGAAGTCGAGGTACTCGCCGCCGCCGATCATGTCGGGGCAGGTGAAGGGATAGCCGACCAGCCCCTGGGCGAGCACGTTGGGGATGCACCCGGCCAGGCCGTTGTCGGCTTCCCAGTTGTGCAGCTTGTCGCGCAGCCGTTGGGCCAGAGCCTGACCGCCGAGCTTCCAGCACGCGCGGTATTCGTTGAGCGGCCAGCGTAGCCCGAAGCGCGCCCAGGCTTCGCTGTGGGTGCCGGGATGGCCGGGCACGGTCGCCTGATCGTCGGCGCGGTAGTAGGCGAAATCGCCGGCGTCGAGCTTGAAGCCGTCCACGCCGTATTCGCTGACCAGCCCGTCGAGCTTCCCGCCCAGCCAGGCGCAGGCCGCGGGATTGGTCATGTCGAGCACCGCGCTGTGGCCGTTCCACCACTGGCGGATCGCCGGGACGCCGGCGGTGTCGCGCAGCAGCAGGCCCTGGTCGCGCAAGGCGCGGTAGGTGCGGGTGTCCGGACTGACGAACGGGCAGGTCCACAGCATGACCTTGAAGCCGAGGTCGTGCAGCCGGCGGATCATGCTGCGCGGATCGCGGAAACGCCCGGGATGGAACTCCCAGGTGCCGTAGGCGTCCTGCCAGTTGTCGTCGATCATGAATACGCCGGGCGGGTAGCCCGCGCGCAGCAGCGCCTCGGCGTAGCGCAGGATCGGCTCTTCGGCCTGGTCGTAGGTCAGCTCGATCCAGGTGTTGTACTGGGGATGGGTGAAGAGCAGCGGATCGGGCAGCGCGCCGGACGGCGCGAACCAGCGCCGCGCCGCCGCCAGGCAGGCGCCCTTGAGGTCCCCGCGGCCCTCGTCGACGACCACCCGGCCGAGCGCTTCATCGATGACGAGTCGATCGTCGTGCAGCGTGAACGCGTAGGGATCCTCGCTCCACACGCTGCGCCCGCGGTTCGAGACCAGCAGCGGCTGCACCTGGTTGGCGAGCTGATCGAGCAGGCGCCGACGGTGGCCGCTGGGGAACGGCATCCTCCAGCCGTCGTCCACGCATCCGCCCCACCAACGCTCACCCGGCAGCAATGCGATGTCCATGACCGCCAGGCTAGTGTCGGCGCTATCCGCCATCCACTGTGCCGTCAGGTCAAGCCAGGACGTTCCCAGCTTTGGGAACGGTGAAAGCGAACGTCGAGCCCTTGCCGAGTTCGGATTCGACCCAGATGCGGCCGTTCTGGCGTTCGACGGCCTTCTTGACGATCGCCAGGCCGATGCCGGTCCCGGGATATTCGCTGCGCCCGTGCAGGCGCTGGAACACCTCGAAGATGCGCTCGTGGTACGCGGGGTCGATGCCGATGCCGTTGTCGGCGACCTTGACCGTCCAATGGTCGTGGCCATCGCTGGCGGTGACCGCGATCTCCGGGATGCCGGCACCGCGGAACTTCAGCGCGTTCGAGATCAGGTTCTGCAGGATCTGGATGAGCTGGACCTTGTCGATCCGCACCACCGGCAACGGTCCATGGCTGATGCGCGCCCCGGTGCTGGTGATGCTGACGCTCAAGTTGTCCAGCGCCTCTGCCAGCACCCGCTCGAGACCGATCTCTTGCAGCGGCGGCGTGTCCTCGCGCCCGAGCCGCGAGTAGGCGAGCAGGTCGTGGATCAGGGCGTGCATGCGGGTCGCGCCCTCACTGATGAAGCCCATGTAGGAGCGCGTGCGTTCGTCGAGGTGCGGTTCGATCTTCGGACGCATGAGCTCCAGGAACTGCAGCACCATGCGCAGCGGTTCCTGGAGATCGTGCGACGCGACGTAGGCGAACTGCTCGAGCTCGGCATTGGTCCGCGCCAGGGCTTCGGCGCGGTCGGCGGCGTAGCCGCGCGCGGTCTTCTCGGCCTGGTACAGGCGGGCATTGTCGATCGCCGCGGCGGTGCGGTCGGCGAGCTCCTGGGCGAAGGCGTGATCCGCGTCATTCAGCCGGCGCCGGCCCTCGCTGGCCAGCGACAGCACCCCGACCACGCGCCCGCGCGTGCGCAGCGGCACCGCCAGGAACGATCCCAACCCGAGGGAGCGCAACAGCGACATCTCCGCGCCGACCTCGGGCACGAACTCGCCCGCGGCCTTGCCCGCGACGCGGGCGACGATCGCCTCCCTGCTGCCGGGATCGGCGGTGAGGAGATCCTCGAGCGAGCGAGCGCGCGCGGGGTCGCGGTGGACGACTGCGACCCGTCGTGGACCACCCTCATCGATCAGATCGATCGTGCACCAATCGCCCAGCCGGGGCACGACCACCGCGGCGAGATCCATGAGCGTGCGATCGACATCGAGCGAGCCATTGAGCACGGCGATGGCCTCGACCAGCAGGTGCTCGCGGGCCTCGGCTTGCTTGCGCGCGCTGACGTCCTGGACCAGCGCGACGAAACCGCGCACCGTGCCGTCGGCATCGATGTCGGGCATGTAGTCGGCGTGGATGTCGCGCGGCGCCCAATCGCGGTAGGGAAGCACCCCTTCGAAGGACTCGCGTTTGCCCGAGAGCGCCAAGGATATCCGCGATTCGACGAGCGCGAACGCGTCGCCACCGATGACTTCGGCCATGTGCCGCCCGAGCAGCTGCTCGGGCTGGATGCCGAACCACTCCTCGTAGGCGCGATTGGCGAGCTGGTAGCGGCGCTGGTCGTCGACGTAGCAGACCAGCGCGGGCAGGGCATCGATCACCAGGCTCAACTGGCGTTCGCGCTGGTGCAGCTCGTCCTCGGTGCGCTTGCGCTCGGTGATGTCGCGGAGGTACCCGCAGAACCGCTGCTTGCCGCCGATGCGCGAGGGCACGATCGACAGCTCGACCGGAAACAGCTCGCCGGACCGGCGCACCGCCGCCAATTCGAGGCGACGACCGAGGATCGGACCCTCGCCGGTTTCGTGGAATCGGAGGATGCCGCGTCGATGCGCTTCGCGCAGGTTGGGCGGGATGATCATCTCGGCCAACGACTGGCCGAGCGCCTCGTCGCGGGACCAGCCGAAGATTGCGTGGGCCTGCGGATTCCAATCGGTGACCACGCCGATCTCGTCGATGGTGATCATCGCGTCGAGCGCCGAATCGATGAGCGCGCGGGTGTGCGCTTCGCTCTCCTCGATCTCGCGCAGGCGACGCCGTTGCTCGGTGACGTCGCCCTGCACGCAGACCAGGTAGCGACGGCCGTCCTGCTCGATCGAGGCGATGCTCACCGAGGTGATGAATGCGCCGCCATCCTTGCGCCGGTGGCGCCATTCCCCGGTCCACGACCCCTCCTTGGCGAGCTGAGCGAGGATCTCCCCGAGCGCCTTGGCCTGGTCGTCGGGAGTAAGTTCGCTGTGCGCCAGCAACGACGTGCCGGCGAGCTCGCCGCGCGAGCAGCCGAACATCGCGTCCGCGGCCGCGTTGGTGTAGCGGATCAGGCCATCGGCGTCGGCGACGCTCACGCCCTCTGCCATGCGTTCGAGCACCAGCGCATGCAGACGCAGGGACTCCTCGTCCTTGCGCCGCTGGGTGATGTCGCGGCTGATGCCCCAGGCGCTGCGCAGGTGACCGTCCTCGGCGACCGCGATCAGCGTGTTGCGCAGGAACTTGACGTTGCCCTCGCGATCCCGCTCGACCGATTCGGCGTCGAGCAGCCGGTAGTCGGCGGCGATGAAAGCACGCAGGTAGGCGAGGTTGCGCTCGTCCGAGCGCGGCATCATGTCGGACAGTCGGATGCCGACCATCGCCGCGGGGCTGGGGAAGCCGTACATGCGCGCCATCGCGTCGTTGCATTCGGCGAGGAAGCCATGGCGGTAGCACAGGTCGATCTGCTCGTCGGGCGAGGCGTCCGTCGGTATCGGCTGATCGGCCGCGAAGCGCCACACCGCATCGCTGGTGTGATCGACCAGCCAGCGCAGCCGACGCTCGCGCTCGCTGCCGCTGGCCGCGATGGCGATCCTGCGGTGCAAGGCGATGAACACCGCGGCCTTGGCGCGCAGGATCTCGGGCGCGACGGTCACGCCGAGGACGTCGACGGCGCCGAGGCGGTAGGCTTCGGCTTCGCCACCGGCCTGGGCGGCGAGCACCAGCAGGGGCGTGTGGCCGTGATCGCGGTGGGCGCGGATGCTGCGGATGATCTGCGCGCCGCTCTCGGTGCGCCCCGCCCCGACCACGATCAGCGCAAAATCCTGGGCGAGCACGCCCGACAACGCCGCGCTGACCCCGTTCACCCGTACGATCTCGGCGTCGAGCGGGGTCAAGGCAGCGGCGATGGCGGTGACCAGGCCCGGTTGATCGGCGATCACCAGCAGGCGGACCGGAATGGATGGAGCAGATGGAGGAGATGTTACAGCTGACGGCATGGGCGAGCGCCGACCTTAGCGCCGGGGCCGATGGATCGTAAACATGTACAGGCCTCGCTGATTCGCCTTGTCAATGATGGTCATAGCATGCTTGGGGATATCGCATGGAACCACCGGCTCAATGGCCGCCTGGAGCCGCGGCCCGACACCCCCGACCGTCTTGCTCGCGGGCCAACCGTGGTGTACTCAGAGGGCATCCATGCCCAGCATGCTGACCGCCGCGCAACTCAGCGAGTTCCACGACGATGGCTTCACGGTACTGCGCAGCGCGTTCAGCGCGGAGATCGCGGCTCGCTGCCGCGCCATGCTCTGGGCGCACATCGGCCTGGCTCCTGATCGACCGCAGGAATGGACGCAGAGCGTGATCCACGTGCAGCAGAGCTTCGCCGACGGTCCGTTCCGCGAGGTGCTCAATGCACGCATCACCGGCGCCTACGACGACCTGCTCGGCGTCGGTCGCTGGCAGCCCATCCAGCACTTCGGCTGGTGGCCGATCACCTTCCCGGGTCACCAGCAGCCGCCGTGGCACCCGCACGAAGGCGGCTGGCACGTCGACGGCCAGCAGTTCCACCACCACCTCGACTCACCTGACCAGGGCCTGCTGCCGCTGTTCCTGTTCTCGGACATTCGGCCCGGCGGCGGCGGCACCGCGATCTCGCTGGGCTCGCACCTCCAGACCGCCCGCATCCTGCGCGACGCCGAACCCGCGGGTCTCGACGTCAATGAACTCGCGCGGCGCGTCAGTGCCCAGCCGCGCCCGCGGGTGCTCGAGGCCACCGGTTCGGCGGGGGACATCTACCTCCTGCATCCCTTCATGCTGCATACGCGCAGCGCGAACACCGGTTCCGATGTGCGCTTCATCTGCAATCCGTGCCTGCCGCTGGTCGAGCGCATGGATCTCGATCCCGCCTCGACGCGCGACCATTCGCCGCTCGAACGATCGATCATGGAGGCCATCAGCCGGGTGCCCACGCCTTCGATCGGTGGCATCTCTTCACAGCCCTAGCGATCGTGGCACCGTCAGGCATGAGCACCGTCCAGCAGTGGGTCCACCTCGATCTCAAAGGCATCATCCCCAGCGAGGCCAAGCTGGTCGAGTGGTTGGAACGTCTCAAAGCCTGGGGGTTCAGCGGCGTCGTCTTCGAGTACGAGGACCGGCTGCCCTGGCAGAGCCTGCCCGGGACTTTCCGCCCGGGCTACACCAGCGAATCCTGGAAGCGCATCTGGGCGGAGTGCGAACGGATCGGACTCGAGGTCGTGCCGCTGATCCAGACCTTCGGCCACTTGGAATGGCTGCTCAAGCACGAGCGCTACGCGCACCTGCGCGAGGCCGGCTTCTGGAACCTGCTGTGCCCGTTGCACCCCGAAGCCATGCCGCTCCTGGCCCGCTGGCTCGACGAGGTGATCGCGCTGCACCCGCGCAGCCGGCACATCCACGTCGGCCTCGACGAAGTCCACCACCTCGCGAGCTGCCCACGCTGCCGTCAGGCGACCGAGGCGTCGAAGGAAGGCGTGCTCGCGGTCTACCAGCGTCACGCCACCGCGATCTGCGAACATGTCCTCGCGCGCGGCCTCAAGCCGCTGGTGTGGGGCGACATGTACGTCAACCACCGCCGCCCCGATCTCGCGCGCCAGCTGCCCGACGGTGCGATGATCTGCGACTGGGGCTACAGCAGCGCCGAGCCCGGCGATACCACCGGCGTGCTCGCCTCGTCGGGACGTCCGCTGATCGGCACCTCAGCGATCCGCTGCGGCTTCGACCCGCCCTACGAACTCCAGGCGCCGCTCGGCGAGCGTCTGGTGAATGTGC
This sequence comes from Planctomycetota bacterium, assembly GCA_013816645.1. Taxonomy (GTDB): domain Bacteria; phylum Planctomycetota; class UBA11346; order UBA11346; family UBA11346; genus JACDEC01. The sequence goes on along the minus strand of JACDEC010000041.1, from coordinate 1,855 downwards.
GCGGCTGGCACCGCCTGGCGGTCGAGCGCGGCATCCCGATCCTCATCCACACGGTGTGGGGCCGCTCGCGCAGCCTGCTGCCGCTCTACGGACCATGGGAAGGCTGGTTGCCCGCGTTCATCGCCGCCGGTGACCCTCAGGCCAAACTTGGCGCGGCGATGACCGCCGCCATCGAGCACGTCGACGCGGGACTCTCTGCGGTGCTCTTCCAACCCGTGCTCAAGGCGGCCGCGGCGATCCGCGAGCTGCGCAGCGACGACCCGTTCGAGCGCCAGGCCCTGCGCTGGTGGGACATCGCCTTGCGCCATCGCCATGAGTTGTGGTGGGCCGAGAAACCCTTGGGCATCGGCTCGCTGAGCATGGAGGCCATGCGCGGCCACGTCGGCGTCGATCCCGACATCACCGCGCTTAAGCAGCAGGAACGGCGGACCTGCCTGGCCAATCTCGCCGGCCTCGAGGATGAGATCCGCGCATTCTGGCGCGACAACCAGCTCAGCGACGAAGCCGAGCTGCTGGCCACCCACCTCGACAGCGTGCGGCGCTGCCTGCTGCTCCAGGGCTGACGTTCAGCCGGCGGCGACCGCTGTCGGCTCGGGCCGCCACGCGTGATCGATGCCGGTGTAGCCGCGCGCGTAGCGCTGCAGGCGCGGCGGCAGGCCGGCGGCGAAGGCGCGCGCCGAGGGCGTCGCTCCCCAGGGAACGGTGAACTCCGGCTGGTCCGGACGCATGATCATCGCGCACGACAGGCGGACGATCTGCTCGCGGTTGGGGCGCGCGGCGTGGAAGGTGCGATCGGCGAACATCAGTAGATCGCCAGGGCCGCACTCGATGCCGACCGCGCCGGGGACCTCCATAGGCAGCGGCTCGTCGGGCTGGCCCGCGGGATGGAAGCGGGCGCGATCCTCGCTGAGCGTGTAGCCCGCGGGCGCGCGGTAGTCGAGCTTGTGCGACCCCGCGATCACCGCGAGTCCGCCGTGCGATGGTCGGCAGCCCGTGAGGTAGAACCACATGCCATTGGGGATGTCGAGCCGGTTGAGCGCGCTGTTGGCGTCGAAGACGCCGGTCCATTCCCCGCGATCGGTATGCCAGCCCATGCCACCGTCGCCGGGCGCGCGCACGATCGCCGCCGAGCGGTGGATGACCAGGTCGCTGGTGCCGAGCAGGTGATCGTAGACCCGGCGCCAGCGCTCGTGCTCGAGCAGGGTGAGCAGGCCCGGGGAGCGCTCCGCGTAGTCGGTGCAGTAGCGGTTGCCGCCGGCCAGGGTGACGTCGCCGTTGGGGTCGAGGGTTTTGCGCACATCATCGGAGAGCATCGCGATCTCGGCGGCATCGAGCACGTCGCAGGCCACCGCGAAGCCGTTGCGGTCCATCGATTCGCTGAGCGCGTCGAGATCGGAGCAGGCGAAGGCGTAGCGCATGGTCGTCCCCATGTGCTTCAGTGTCCGGCGCAGCGGCGCCGGGCCATTGACCGGGGTCCGAGCCACCTGTGGAATGCTCCGATGATCCTCACCGCCGGGACCGTGGTCCACACCCGTGATCACCGCTACCGGCGCGAGCCCGGCTTCGCGGCCTGGACCTTGACCATGGTGCTGCGCGGCGCGACGCGCATGGAGACATCCGGTCGCCAGGCGCTGATCCCCGAAGGCCACATCGCCCTGATCGCTCCGCGCACCCCCTACACGCTGTCCTGGGGCGGCGGCAATGCCTGGGGCGGAAACAATGCCTGGGGCGGAAACAATGCCTGGGGCGAGACCTGGGTCATCTTCCAGGCCCATCCCGATTGGGAGGACCTCCTGGCCTGGGAGCCGCTGCTCCCGGGCATGACCATGATCGCCTGCGCCGACCAGGTCGGAGC
>JACDEC010000419.1 GCA_013816645.1 Planctomycetota bacterium | reverse complement strand
GCGCAGCACCTGCACCAGCCGTAGGCGCGCCCGTTCGATCTCAACCGCGTTCGGCGACGTGACGACGGGGTCGCAGAGCACGGAGACCATGCCCAAGCTATGGCCCGTGATCGGGTCCGCGGCAAGGGGCCGGTGGACCGCCAGCCGCGGGATGCGCGCCCTGCATCCCGCCCCGCAGGCCGCCTGGGCCGTTCCGATCCGATCAGGGATAGGGCGGGTTGATGATGACCTCGTCGCCGAAGTCGGCGAAGTCGGCGAAGTCGGCGAAGAAGTTCGGATTATGGATGACGGTCCAATCAGGGTTGTGGATGACGGCCGCACGCGCGTCCTGCTCGTCGTCGCGCATCACGAATGGCGGATTATGGATCACCCCGCCTTCACCCGGCCCGGCCCTGAGCGCATCGTCGACGATGTACCGCGGATTGTAGATCACGCCATCCAGGTCGAGCCGGGCTTCGTCCGCGGCGGTAGCGGCGGCGCTGAGCGCCAGACTCAGCACGCAGCAGGTCGTAGCGGAGAAGGTCTTGGACACGGTCATGATCTGGCCCTCGGTCGATGCGCGCAGCGGCGGCGACGAGGAGTCGCTGCGCACAGCGCACGGTGTGGCGGGCCTTGTAGGAACGGATGAAACGTCCGCAACTCTGCCAACCTGTGCCACCGCACATCGCGGTCGGTGCGCTCAACTCATGCGAGCAATGGCGAGCAGCGAGACGTCATCGGCGGCAGGCGCGCCACCGCGCCATGCGACCAGCCCGGCGAGCGCCCGGGTGAGCATGACGTCGGGATCCTCGCCGCGGGCGCCAGTCAGCAGTTCGCCCAAACGCGGAATACCGAGCTGCTGTCCCTGCGCAGACTCCGCCTCGACCACGCCGTCGGAGCACAGCACCAGGCGGTCGCCGGGCTCGAGCTGGAATTCGGTGACGCCGAACTCGGCGTCGTCCCCGAACATGCCGATCGGATTGCCGGACAATGGCATTGCCTTGGCCCCGCTGCTGCGCACCAGCAAGGGATGCGGCTGACCAGCCGAGGCCAGCCGCACGCGGTGGGAGCGGATATCGTAGAGCCCATAGGCCATGGTGAAGAACTGCGGGACCTCGGGGCGGAACGGGAACTTGGTATTGAGCGCGCGCAGGACCTCCTCGGGCGGCACCACGCGGTACGAGCGCGGGCCATCACCGGGCACCTTGATCAAGGACCCAGCGCTCATCAGCGGCGTCATCTGGCGCGCGACCTGGGTGGCGAGCAGCGCGGCGGCGACGCCATGCCCGCTGACATCGAGCACGTAGAAGGCGACCTGGTGCTCGTCCGCCTGGAACAAGCCCAGGGTGTCGCCGGCGAGTTCCTCGCACGGCGCGAATCGCCAGGCGAAGGACAATCCCGGGATCTGCGGCGGCTTGCCCGGCAGCAGCGACCGCTGCACCGCAGCGGCGGCATCGAGCTCGCGACGGAAACGCTGGTTGGCGGTGTCGAGCTGGCTGGCGCGCGCGACCAGTTCGTGCTGCAGCGACACGATGCGGGCAGCGACGTGCAGCCGCGCCATCAGTTCCTCGCGCTCGACCGGTTTCGCCAGGAAGTCGTCGGCTCCAGCCTCCAGCGCACGGCGCCGTTCGACGGCTTCGCGACTGGCGGTGAGCGCGATCGCATAGACGTACGTCCCGCCGGCGGCGCGCAGCCGGGCGAGCAGGCTGAAACCGTCTTCGCCGGGCATCAGCAGGTCGGTGATCAGCACATCGCAGCCGTCTTGGCAGTGCTGCCAGGCCTCGGCGGCGGTACCCGCCGCCACGACCTGATGGCCAGCGGCGGCGAGGAACGCGCCGAGGATGCGTAGCGCGAAGCTATCGTCATCGACGATGACGATGCGCAGGCCGGGGCTGGTCATGGCGCCTTGGACCACGCCAGTCGGCGCGCGGTGGGCTGGCGGTGGCACGGCGCAGTGAATCGCCCGGCGACAATCGACGCTCCGCCAGCGGGGTCGCGTGCATCGAGAAGAGCGGGCGACGGCACAACCGGCATGATCGTCCCGGTGGCTGGCCGGCAAGACCTTGCTGTCCCGATGTCACCGGACTGAGCAGTGCGGGGAGCGGTCGCCTGGCGCTTTGTTCGGAGAACGGCCGACCTGGTTGCACCGCGAGCGGACAGGACCGCACAGCCCAGGGCGGCTTCAGGTCGCCGATCGACCACGGTGGGCGAGGACGATGCCGAGCATCACCATCACCGCTCCCGCACCCTGCATCCAACCCAGGTGTTGGTCGAACAGCAGCCACGCCAGCACGATCGCTACCACGGGTTGGACGAGCAGCACCACCGAACTGAAGATCGGCGCGAGATGAGCCAACGACCAGGTGATCAGACCCTGGCCGCCGATCTGGGTCAGCACCGCCAATGCGATCAGCAGCCCCCAGCCGCCAGCGTGATCAGGCACCAGATTGCCGCCGCCGATCAGCGCGATCGGCGCGAGCACCAGGGCGGCCACAGCCGCCACCACGGTCATGACCCGATCTGCCGGTTGATCGCGGCGCAGGTGCGCGACCGCGATCTGGTAGCCACCGTAGAACACCGCGGATGCCAGGGCCAAGGCGATGCCGACGACATGCGCTCCGCCCTCCAGTCGCGCCTCCGGTGCCACCAGCAGCACCACGCCGGCGATCGCCAGCAGGGCTCCGCCGGTTTCCCCGCGGGTCGGAGGTCGACGTTCGACCACCGTCGACCACGCCGCCACCACCAAGGGTGCGAGGTTGGAGAGCAGGGTCGCGTTGGCGACGCTGGTGCGGGTGATGGCGACGAAGAAGCAGGCGATGTCGCAGCCGAAGAGCAGGCCGGCGCAAGCCAGCAGCCACGGCCGTGCCGGTGCGTCGACGCTGCGCTGCCGCCACCGGTTCCAGGCGAGCAGCGGTGGCACCGCGAAGGCGAAGCGCCAGAAGGCGACGGCGAGCGGAGCGATCAGGTAGGGTTGATCAGCGCACATGCGCACGCCGATCGGCACCAGGCCGATCAGCGCCGCGCCGAGGATCAGCAGCAGCAACGCGCGGGATGCCACGATCGCGACCGTAGGCGGGACCGACAGCGGCGCCACTGCCCGAGGCCGAGGCCCGTTCGGGCTACAGCTGCTTCAGGATCTCGGCGCGCTTGGCCGCCGCCTCCGCCTCGCTGACGAGCCCTTGGCGCTGGAGCTCGTCGAGCTTGCGCAGCCGCGTCGCCGTGCCGGCGCCAGCGGTGCTGTCGCCGCGATCGGGCTCCTGCTCGAATACGAATTCGCTCGCCACCGGCACGTCGCCGCGCACCAGATTGACGAGGTGGTAGAGGATGGAGGCGACCACGAGCAGGCACCACACCACCAGGAAAGCTTTGGCGCCTCCGGGAAAGGACTGCGCCCTGCTGGAGAAGCCGTTGAAGACGGTGAACGGCACGATCAGCATGCCCAGGCCGACGACCACTGCGATCAGGGACCCGACCTTGGTCGGCTTGTATTTGCCGCGGAGCCGCATCGTCGGCTCAGGTGCTCTCGGCTTTTGGTTGGGGGAGCGGCAGCAGGCCGCCCCTCCGCTGCGCTCCGGGCGGCGGATGCCCGAAAGGGCATCCGACTCGCGAGGCTCGCCCCCCAACGAACGCGCCTTCGGCGCTGCCCCCGTGACGGGAAGTGCTC
>JACDEC010000418.1 GCA_013816645.1 Planctomycetota bacterium | reverse complement strand
AGGCTTGGTTGCGCGAAGCGCAACACACCGGCATAGCCGGTGTCGCCAAAGCACGATCACGGCGCAGCCGTGACCTGCGCAGCAGGCAAGCCGCGCAGCGGCGCGTCGGGCTTGGGCGCAAGCCGAAGCTACAAGTCAGCGTGTTCGCGGACTGCTTCAGCCAGCCAGCGCAAGACATCCAGCAACGGCGCCTGCGCCCGCCGCCACGGCGCGATGACATGGTAAAACGCCAGGTCCTGGAGCGCCGCCGGGTCCCCACCCCGCTCCAGCCCGGCGAGCGCGATCTGGGTGGTCTCGGCGACCTCGGCCAAGGCGATCAAGTCGGTGATGATATCCGCGGTCGAGGGGTCCTCGTCGAGCTCCAGCACCGAACCGATCCTACGGTAGGTGGTCTCCAGGCGCAGGGTGGCGAAATAGGGCAGCAGGCGGGCGGTCCAGCGCTCGGTCGCGGCGTCCCGGTCAGCGCCGGTGCCGCCATATTCCCGCCAGGGCTTGGTCGGCGCGGCGAGCAAGTAATGGAGCAGCCGAGCCTCGGCGCGGTGGATATAGAGCTTCAGCGCAGTGAGCTGCTCCTCCCAGCGGCGGAACGCCGCGACGAAGGCGGGGTCGCCGCGGCAGACCTGGTCGAGATCGGCGAGCCACAGGCTCTGCAGGCGTGCGATGGCGCCGAGCGCCTGGACCAGGTCGGCGGGGTCGCGCTCGTCCGGTTCCGGCCCTGCCATGCCGCCAGCCTGGGCGCGCTGCGGGGCCTGTCCACCGCTACGAGGCGCGCGGTCGGTCGGCGTGCGAACGCTCGGCCGGATGCGCCGCCGCTCCAATCTCCGCCCGGTCCGTCCTTTCCCCGAGGGCTCTGGGCTTATCCTGCCGTGCATGTACTGCCTCCCGTCGCCGTCGGTCGCCATCACCGCGGTCGTGGCTGCGTTGCTGCTGACGCCGCTGCCGGCCGAAGACGCCGAGCCCGTCCCGTTCCCGAACATGGCGCCGGAAGTCGGCAACATCCTCGAGCACGACTACTACGACCAGTCGCGGGTGGCGCCGGTGGTCATGGCGGAACGGGCGCTGCGCGCGCTCGAGGCCGCCGAGATCGCAATCGACGCGGCCTGGTCGAACGACGTCATCCGCCTGGCGATCAACGGCGCGGCGAGCGACATTCCCGCGGTCAAGCCCGCCGACCTCGACCAGGCGATGGCGCTGATCGAACGGGTACGCGGCGAGATCGACAAGGCGCCGCGGCTCACGCTCAAGGAGCGCCGCGACCTGGTTTACGCCATGCTCAATGGCGCGCTGTCCAGCCTTGATCCGCACACCGTGCTGATGCCGCCGGAACCCGCCAGCGAGTTCGACGAGGACATCAAGGGCGAGTTCTTCGGCATCGGCGCATTCCTCAACCAGGAAGACGGCGTCATCACCATCGAACGGGTGATGGCCGGGCTGCCCGCCGAGCGCGCCGGTGTCGAGGACGGCGACATCATCCTCGCCATCAACGGCGAGAAGACCGTCGGCCTGAGCCTCGAGCAGGCGGTGCGGCGCATCAAGGGCGAGAAGGGCACCGATGTCGCGCTGACCCTCGAGCGCAAAGCGGAGAAGGAGCCGCTGACCCTGACCATCACCCGCGACCGCGTGCAGCACATCACCATGCGCACCTACCGCGACGGCGACGTCGGCTACGTGCGCATGGACGAGTTCAACGCCAACGCCGCGCGCGACCTCTACGCCGCGGTCAAGGCGCTCGAGGAAAAGGGCGCGTTGTCCGCGCTGGTGCTGGACATGCGCTACAACGGCGGCGGCCTGCTCGACCAGGTGCGCATCATCTGCGACTTCTTCCTGGGCAAGGATCGCGAGCTCGTCCGCACCGTCACCGTCGGCGGCGAGCCGCAGATCTTCAAGAGCAACCCGCGCACGCTGATCGACGCGCCGATGGTGGTGCTGGTCGGACCGGGCAGCGCCAGCGCGGCCGAGATCCTCGCCGGCGGTCTGCAGCGCAACGATCGCGCGCTGGTCATCGGCGGCACGACCTACGGCAAGGGTTCGGTGCAGAGCATCAAGAACCTGCGCGATGGCAGCCGCCTGAAGCTGACCATCCAGGAATACCAGCTGCCCGGCGGCGTTTCGATCCAGGACGTCGGGGTGACTCCGGATGTGCGGCTGGTCCGCCATACCCTGCGCAAGGACGGCACCGTCGACCTGCTGCCCTACAGCAACGCGCGCGAAGCCGACGAGGAGTTCCACCTCAAGGCCAACAACTCGTACCTGCACACCTCGACCTACGAACTCGGCTGGTTGATGCGCTCGTTGAGCAAGGAGGAGAGCCGCCTGTCCGCGATCTCGAGCCGCGATTTCCGCCCCGACCAGGAGGCGTCGCTGGTGCTCGACCTGGTGAAGGCCGCGGTCGCGGCGCCCGGGGTGCCGGATGCGCTAGTCGCGGCCAACCAGCAGAACCGCGTCCGCCAAGCGCTGATCGACGCGATCAAGGATCCGTTGGCTGTGCGCGGTGAGCGCGAGGCGTCGGCGTTGTCCGAGGCGCTCGCCAAGCGCACGTCTCCGGTGATCTGGGGCGGTGATGCCCAGCCCGCACCCAAGAAGGTCACGGTCGCCTACGCCGGTCCCGAGCAGATCGCGCCTGGTTCGGTCGCCCGGTTGGCCTTCACCGTCACCAATGGCGAAACCGCCGCGATCGGCCGGCTCTACGGGGTGGTCAAGTCCGACAAGGGCAGCCCGCTGTGGGAGGACGAGGTGGTGTTCGGAGAGGTCGCTGCCGGCGGTTCCTCGAGCGGCGCGATCGACTTCAAGGTTCCGCCGCGGCTGCACGGCGGCGAAGAGCGCTTCACTCTCGAGGTGTTCCGCGACGGGCAGCGCGAGCAACTCGGCAGCGTCGACGTCACACTGACCATCGCGCCCCAGCCGCGACCCCACCTCAGCTATACCTGGGAGCTGGTCGAGCCGGGCGGCAACCAGGCGATCGACGCGGGCGAGGACTGCGACGTGCGCGTGATCCTCAAGAACGACGGCGCCAGCGCCTCGGCGCCGCTGACCTTGTTCGTCTACAAAGACAACGACCCCTGGGTGCAGCTCGGCGGCGGCCGCTACAAGCTCGACGCCATCCCCGCTGCCGGCTCGATCACCGTCGCCGTCCCGATCAAGGTGCTGCCCGAACTGACGCGCGCCGGCAAGCAGGTCGCCTACTCCGGCAGCTCGTTCGCCCTGCAGCTCAACGCCGAGGAGCGCTTCGAGGACGAGATCGACGGCCGCTACCGCGCGAACCTCTTCCACAAGCTGACCCTGCCGGTCGGCAAGCCGGTCAGCGGCGGGTCGATCGTCCAGCCGAACCTCGAACTGCTCGCGCTCGAGCGCACCGCCGCCAAGGTCTCGTTGTCGGTGCGCCTGAAGGACGACAATCCCCACTGGATCGCGCTGTTCCATGACGACGACAAGGTCGATCTGCAGGATGCCACCGCGCTCGCGGGCGGGGTTTACCAGGTGTCGGTCACCCTCAAGCCGGGGCTCAACTCGCTGCGCGTGGTCGCCACCGACCAGGACGACGTCAACGAACTGCTGCCGCTGCGCATGTGGGGCCCCGACGCGCCCCCGACGCCGGTAGCCCAGCAGCAGAACCGCAAGCCGGGTGAAGGCGACGCGGTAGTTCCCTAG
>JACDEC010000417.1 GCA_013816645.1 Planctomycetota bacterium | reverse complement strand
GGCTGGGTCGAACCGGTGGCGTCAGCGTCCACGGCAGGTCGCGGGGCGGGATCGACTCACGACGAGACGCCGACCGGCGGGAACAGGACCCCTCCGACCAGCGCGCTGGCGGGGTCGAGCGGATGCTTCGCCAGGTCGGCGATCGGCACCCACGACATGCCGACCGGCGGCGGACAGCCGTCGGGCACGCGACAGCGGTAGACGAGCAGGAAGAGGTTGCGCAACTCGGGCAGCGAGTCGTCGTTGCAGTAGCCGGTGAGTTCGACGCGCAGGCGCGGTACTCCGAGGAATTGCGAACCGGCGATCAGCGCGAGATCGCGCACCGCCTTGATGCCGGCGCCGAGCCGACCCACCTCGGGCAGGATCGGCGTGGTGTGCAGCAGGCTACCCGCGCCGTCGATCAGCACCTCGCGCTCGCGGGTCGCCACCAGGCCGAGGCGGACCTCCTTCGCGTCGAGATTGCCGACCAGCGACGAGGAGAGCGCGAACCATGATTCCTCGGCCAGCGACTCCAACACCGACAAACCGACCTGGAGGGTGAACCCATTGATGGCGAACAGCTCGCGTCGCGGCATGGCCAGCACCAGCGGATCGGCGGGGGCGCTGTCCGGGGCGTTGGCGGGGTCGACCATGGTGGCAGCCTATAGGCAGTCCGGTGAGCAAGCCAGTAGGGCGCGGCGGGCGGTTCAGGGGACGGAATAGCCGCAAACTGCTGGTTCCTGGCATCGGGGACTGCGAGCCCGATCCCCCGCACCGAACCATCAGCGCATGCTGACCCGCGTTTTTGGACTCCCCCCTGGCCAGGTCGTATGGGGCATTACGCTGCCGCGGATGGACTCCCCCGCGCTGTCCTGCGCCACCTGCGCTGCGCCGATTTCCAAGGAGGAATTGGCGCAGGGCCTGGCAGTGCGCGTCGACGGCCGCCTGGTCTGTCCCCAGTGCGTCGATGCGCTGCCCGGCGAGACCCAGGTGCGCATCAACCAGGTGCGTGCGGTCCGTGGCTTCGAAGTCACCACCTACCAGGTCGCGCATGCGCGCCATCCGCGCCTGAAGGCCTACACTTTCACCACGGCTGCCAACCAGACCCACCACCGTCGCGAACTCGTCCACACCGGTCGCTTCGATGCCCCGCTGTTGACCACCGGGCAGGCCATGCCTCAGCCGCGCGCGCTGCCGCCGCACCGCCCCGCCTTCCCGCCGATCGCCATCGCCGGCGCGGCAGGGCTCGCAGTGGTGGCCGGCATCGTGACCGTGCTGAGCCTGCGCAGCAGTCCGACGCCCGCGCCCGTACCACGGTCGACGATTCCCGTGACCGCGCCGAAGCCCGTCCGTCAGCGGGTCGATTTCGCCGCGGACCCCCTGATCGCCTGGAACGAGGCGAAGCGGGACCCTGCCTGCCCGAGCGAACTCCTCCAGGCGATCGCCAAGGAAACCACCGACGCGCGCACCGCGCAACTCGACGCGGCCGAGCGCGCGCTGGGCGAAGATCGGCTCGATGCGGTGGAGCAATACCTGGCGGCGTTGTCGCCGCCGGACGACCTGGCGTTCCAAGTCGTGCGTGACCGCGCGACCGTGATCGCTACACGCCGTACCGAGGCTGCTCGGGCGCTCGCGACTCCAGAGCCGTCTCCGCTGGCGCCAGCTCCCGCACAGCCGACGCCTGCGCCCACCGACCCCGTGGTCGCCACACCAGTCGACCCCATTCCCATCGAGGCCCCGACCCCCGCCCCGGCTGGTGATCGGATGCTCTTCCCGGCAGCCGCGTTGATCCTCGACAAGACCAAGGAATGGCGGGTCAACGCCGCGGGTGCGCTGGTCCTGGCGGACGATTCCGGATCGCTCGCCCGCACGGTGGACCTCGGCGGCGGCGATTATCAGCTCTGGGTGCAGGCGCGTTCGTCGGAGCATCCGGGGTCGCTGCAGGTTTCGCTGGGCAAGCGCACCTCGATGCCGGTGGTGATCAAGCAAGGCCGCAGCGACGCCTGGTACCGCGTGCAGCCCGACACCGTGACCGTGCCGGCAGGACCGACCGAACTCAAGCTGGTCGCGCTCGGCAAGGGAGCGACGATCCTCGCCTTCTACCTGGCGGCGTCGGCCCATCCCGATGCGCCGACCAGCGAGCGCAGCGGCTTCACCGCGGATCCCCCGTGGAACGTGCCGAAGCCGCCCGATGCCGTCGACCCGACGCTGCCGCTGATCGCCGAGTGGACGCCGCGCTTCGTCAATGCCGGCGTGGTCGAGGTCGACCGGTTCGACGAACGCACCCGCGTTCCCGGCGGCCTGCCCGGCGGCGCGAGCGCGGTGTGGGAATCGAGCAACAAGGGACGCAAGCGCCACGCGGTGGTCTTGGACCTGTCCCAGGATCGCGTCGAGAACGGTGGGTTGGTGATCATCGTCCACCCCGTACGCCCGACCGACCGCGCCACGCTGTTGCTCAGCGTGATCGGCGACGACGACAAGCCGCTCGCCCTGCCGGCGCTCGGCCCCCTACCCGTGCAATGGTCGACCCAGATCATCGATCTGCGCTCCGTCGAGCTCGCCCGCGTCAAGGCGCTGGTCATCGAAGACGTCAACGTGCTGTCCACCAGCTTCATGGTCTCCAAAGCGGTCACCGTCGCCAACGCCGCACCGACCGCGGCGATGATCGGCGTGCGTCCGCCGGCCCTGCTGCCGATCGCCGCCCGCGATCTCGAGCGCGTGATCGAGGCGGCGGCGAGCAAACGGCGCATGCGCAACTGGCGCCGCGATTTCGCGCCCGCTCAGATGAAGCTGCTCATCGGCCACCAGATGCAGGCCGGCGAATGGGCGACCAGCGTGCGCAAGGAGCTCAAGCTGCTGTTCAAGGACGCGCTGGGCGCCAAGGACCTGCCCAACGGCACGATCGAGACCATTCTGCTCAACAACGAATGGCTCAACGGCATGTTCAAGCCGGTCGCGGCGGGCGCCGAACCGGTCATCGACCCGCTCAAGCACCAGGTCGTGTGCTTCTGCACCGCCGGCGTAGAATTCCCGATCGGCCTCACCGAACCGCAGGCCTTCATCAACTTGTGGATCAAGCTGATCGACGTGTCGATCGAGCACGGCGTGCTCCCGGTCGCGGTGCTCGGGCCGAACAAGGTCGACGCCCTCGACGCGCCCCAGGTCGAACAGCTCTGGCGCGACGTCGAAGCGCACCTGCGCCGCAGCCGGCCGGGCATCCCGATGATCGACCTGCGGCCGGCGCGGGCGATCTCCTACGACCGGTTCGCGCCCAACATGTCCGACCTCGCCGCGCAGCTGTTCCTCGACGGCTACGGCGAGCTCTACCAGCGCATCAAGGCGCTCAAGGCCACGGTGCGATGAGCCTCGCGATCCGCCTGGCCACCCGCACCAGCCCGCTGGCGCTGTGGCAGAGCCGCTGGGTCGCCAGCCTGTTGCGTCGGGCCCATCCGGGGCTGCGCGTGGTGCTGGTGCCGGTGGTGTCCACCGGCGACGTCGACCGCACCACCGCGCTCTACGCGATGGGCAGCACCGGGCTGTTCGTCAAGGAGGTCCAGGAGTGCGTGCTCGCCGGCCGGGCGGATGTCGGCGTCCACAGCTGCAAGGACCTGCCCACCGCCGCGACCCCGGGCCTGGCGATCGCCGCGATCCCGCGACGCGCCGACCCGCGC
>JACDEC010000416.1 GCA_013816645.1 Planctomycetota bacterium | reverse complement strand
ACGGCACGGGCGAAGGCGACGATCGGCGCCGGATCGCGCAGGCTGTGGGGATGGTGGCCGGTGAAGGGCTTGTGGATGACGGTGATCGACGCACCGAGTTCGCGGTAGCGACGCTCGAGCACCGCGGAGTTCTCGCGCACCGGCACCACCTCGTCGGCGTCCCCGACCACGACCAGGATCGGGATGCGCGCGCGGGCGATGGTCTCGACGCGGTGGATCGGGCTGAGCGCGCCGAGCGCGGCTTCCTCGACTCCGTAGGCGCGCAGGCACTCAATCCAACAGGCCCTGGTCCCCTCGTCCCGCCGGTTGCCCGGCCAGCTCAGCAGATCCATCACCGGCGCATCGAGGTACAGTCCGGCGACCCGCCCCGGATGGGTCGCCGCGTAATTGACGGCGTAGAGTCCGCCCCGGCTGAACCCTTCGAGCACGACCTTCTCCGCCAACGCGTGCTCGGCGATCAGCGCATCCTGGAAGGCCGCCATGTCGCGGATGGCCACTGGACATCCGTAGAGGTCCGAGACTTGGAGGTAGGCGAGATGGAAGCCGCACGCCAGGAGCGCGAGATCGGCCTGCGGTTCGTGGTCGAAGAACTCGCTGCGCCAGATCCACGGCCGGCCTGGAGCTGCCTGGCGCGGCGCCACCAGGCGCGCGGCACGGCCGGCGGCGGTGAAGGACAGGGACTGGTAGCCGTGGTAGTCCATCACCTCAGCAGCATGCCTAGCAGGAGACCGGCCGGTCGCCACCGCCGGGTCGCGGCCATGCGCGCCGCAGGGCTGGACTCATTCCCAGCGCAGCGACGTCACGCCGGGCAGCCCGCGCAACTCCTCGAGCACCTGGTGCGCCAATTGATGGAGCGGCGCCTGCTTGAACTTCAGCTCGAAGCGCATCCGCCGTTCCCCGTGGGCGAGATCGTAGTCGAGGGCCACGCGCTTGACCCGCAGGCCGAGATGTTCGAGGCGCTCGCGGATCGTGTCATCGGAAACCCCGTCGAGCGCGCAGCGCACTTCCACCCATCCGTACCAGTCGTTCTTGACCAGGCTCTCGAACCACGGCAGCGCGAAGAGCACCAGCACGAGCAACGCCCAGAACACCAGGGCGATGACGATGTGGCCGCTACCGAAGGCCAGCCCGAGGATCGACACCGACCACAGCGTCGCCGCGGTGGTCACGCCGCGCACCGCCACGCCTTCCTTGATGATCGCCCCGGCGCCGAGGAAGCCCATGCCGGTGAGGATGCCCGCGGCGAGCCGGGTGGGATCCGGGCGCCAGGCGTTGCCGGTCGAGGCGTCGTACAGCGACTCGCTCAGGCACATCGCGGCGGCGGCGGCGATGCCAGCCAGGACCGTGGTGCGCAGGCCGGCAGCCCGGCCATGGCTTTCGCGCTCGCAGCCGATCAGCGCCGAGGCCAGGAAGGTCAGGCCCAAGCGCAGCAGCACCTCGCTCACCGACATCGCAGGTCCTCGCTCTCCGGCTCTCTCGTTGGTGACAAGAGTGGTGACAGGGCACCGGATGTGGCCGATGCTACGCGCCCGGACCGGGAATTCATCTGCGTTCCTCGACGCAGGAACGCTTCATCCATCGCGAGACCAAAGGACCGCGAGCGCATCGCGCTCGATACCCCGGCGGGCGCGGCCCAGGTAGGTCCTCATCGGGACGCCACCGCCGGTGATCGCTGGCCACGGTGGCGGCGGTTGCTGCCACCCTCCGCAGGCGGTGCGCATGTGGGCGCGGTCGCTGGCGAACTCGCCGCGGAACGCCGCGGCCGGCACCGGTAGGAAGCGTGGCGCGAGCCGCGGCGGCAGTCCGGCGGGCATGAGGAAGGTACCGGCGAGCCAGGTCAGGGCCGGCAGCGGGCAACCCAGCCGCGAATCGAGATCCCAGATGCGCCAGTCGCCGCGACCGCCGACGGCGAGCACCACGTGGTAATCCCACACCACGGCTTCGCCCGCCGGCGCCGCGCGCTGGTGCCAGCAGGCGACGTGGCCGTCGACTCCGCTGCAGAACACCACGACCCGCTCGCCGTCCCCGACCGCCGGGTCGCCGGCGAGGTGCCAGATGTTCTCCTCGCACCAGTAGGGCTGGTAGGCCGGCATGCCCGAGTGTCGCTGCGCACGCCGGACGCGCCATCGGCGCTCAGCCGGCGCTGCGCGCGCTCGGCTTCGACCCGGCGGGAGCACGGCTCGCGCTGAACAGCTGGACCTCGGCGATCGCGCCGGCGGCCAACGGAATGCGGCGGCAGCCGCTCAGCGGGACCGGACCGAGCCATCGGTTCCGCGCGTCCGCCGCGGTTTCGCAGAGCACCGTGACCTCGGTCGCGAAGGCCGTGGGATTGCGCAGGCGCAGCGTTCCGCCGCCGTCGCACAGCTCGGCCTCGACGTGGTCGAGCACGCGCAGCAGGCCGGTGTCGCTCTGCACGTAGACGCCGGGCACCTCGCTCCAGGTGAGCAGGCAGGACACTTCGCACCAGCACGAGCCCGAGAAGATCTCGCCGACCGGTTCCAGCCAGTCGCTGAGGTTGACGCGCTCGTTCATGAATCCGGCCGGCATCCCGGCGATCGGCCGGTCGGCGCGCGACAGGTACTGGGTCACTCCGCGCGCGATCTCGACGAGCAGGTCGAGGTAGGCCACCTCGCCGGTGGCGCGGAACAGTTTGAGCAGGCTGTCGCCGGAGAGCGTGCAGATCGCCGGCGCAGAGTGCTTGTTCTGCACGTTGGCCCATACCGAACCGGTGCTGCGCATGCCGAGCTTCCCGAACGTCGAGGCCGCCGGGAACGGGTAGTCGTAGCTGGTGATCCAGCTCGCGCACTGGTCGGCCGCGGCGCGCGCGTGCTCCAACCAGCGGGCGTCGCCGGTGCTCTCGGCGAGCACGACGTAGCCCTCGAGCAGGCCGAAGGCCGATTCACTGTCCGGGCACTGCAGGATCTCGCCGGGCCCGCCGGTGGTCCAGCCGGTGGCGAGGTAGCGCTCGGCGAAGGCCGCGGCCGCCTGCTCGGCGACCTCGCGGTACGCAGCGACTCCGAAGCGCTTCCAGGCCATGGCCAGCCCGCCGATGGCGATCGCCGCCGAGGTCGAACCACCGACGGTGATCGCCCCGCTCTCGACGTCGACAAACTGGGCGAACTGGCGGTGCTCGCGCCACAGGCGCACGAAGGCGTCGGCGATGCGCCGCACGCCGTCGCTCCAGGCCGTCGGGATGCGCATCCCGGGCGAGAGCTGCTCGAGGATGGTGAACTGCTTGAGCGCGAAGATCAGCACGTCGGCGCTCTTGCGGGTCAATGTCCAGCGCGCGGCGTGCGGATAGTCGAAGCCGTCGCCGCCGTACGCGCCCTGGTGCCAGGTGCCATAGCACAGGCCCGAGGCGCCGAGTCCCTTGGGGAACAGGAAGTCGAAGGTGCGCAGCGCCTGCGCGCGCTCGGTGGCGGTGCCGTCGCGCAGCAGCGGCAGCGTTGACATCAGGCCGCCGACCCATCCGGGCTGCCAATCCTGATGGCGGTTCTCGCGCAGGCCGACGGAGTAGTAGCCCTCGCGCTCGACCCAGTTGCTCTGCGCGTACTTCGCGCGCTGGATGGCGAAGGCGGCGGCGAACGGCAGGCACGGCGCCGGCCCGCCCTTGGGCAGCAGATCGTGGCGCAGCGCCACGAATGCCCGCCACAGCGCGGGCA
>JACDEC010000040.1 GCA_013816645.1 Planctomycetota bacterium | reverse complement strand
GTTCAGCACGACATCGGCAAGCAAGAGGGCATCGCGCGCCTCGAGGAGGGTCGGCTCTGGCGGCGTCAACTTGATTGCCTCGAGGACGAGATCGAGAATCATATTGGTCCCGGTCGTGCCGTCGGTCTTGTCGATAAGCGCGGCGCGCGCGTCCCATAACACACTGCCCCACAACACACCCATGCCGTGGACTTCCTGCCCGGGGAAGAGAGGGACCATCGAAAGGGTCATGGGGTCCGCCGACATATTGGTGCTGTAAGGATACTGACGGTAGCCACGGTAATAGTTGTCTGGCGACGTTTGGCGTGTCAGATAGGCACAAAATGGATAGTTCGCGCTGGTGTCATCATTGGGATCGGCGGTAAGGCATATCCCCATGAAATCGCAATAGCCTTCGGCCATGGACCGTCCCTGCGGCCAGTACGTGCCTCCGTAATGGACGCCACCTCCGTTTATCATTCTCATTATCAATCCGTGCATGTATTCGTGGATGATCAATTGCGCGTCCAAGCCACTATCTCGCTCCGGTGTGACCTGATTGAAAAGGAACATGATGATGCGAGCCGACACGCCATCGCTGTTCGCGTCAGTAAAACTTGCGTTATTCGATATTCGCCCAAGCGCGGTCTGGACCGTGCCGATCATCGGATCGCCCCCCAATCCACCGCGACTGAAATTTTCCGACTGATAATTGCCGAAGGCCTCGGTAAAGCCGTGCTTGTAGAGCCGGTCGTGGGCGATGTTCATCCAATAGAACATGTTGACCGTCGCCGCATCCTGGTTCGCCGTCGTTGATTGAGGAGCCACGGTCAGATCAGGCGTGAAGTCGAAAGTCAACGTCGACCCGCCGCCACCAATCGTGCCGGCCGCACGGCGATCGGCGAGGCGATCGAAATTGTGGTCGACGTTGGCATCGGCATTGTTCCCCATCGTGGACGCGCTCGCGTTGCACCATCCATTGGGTGACGCAAGCGGGTCGGGCGCGATGGTTATGAGCTGAGAGGGCACCGTCGGCGGCTCGTAGTAGGGATTGGGGCTGGCGAGACCCGGCATCATAGGCTTGGGGCTTTCCCCGGTGAAGACGCGCATCTGCACCGTATTGAATGGTGCGGCGGAGATTTGGGCGGCCTTGGTCGCAAGGGGTGTTGCAGCTGATTGTTTTTGCGCCACTGCTCTGGCCGGGACATGGGCGACATGGGCGACATGCGGATCGGCATTCGCCGGCGCGTTGCAATCTCCGCAGACGATGGTGATTTGGCGGTGCTCGAGCACGTCGCCGTTGTCCGCATCTACCACCGAGCCGTAGGCAAACCCGTGATCGAGCTCATAGCGAATCCGCCAAGCGAGATGCAGGCCGTCGTCCCCTTGAAACCAGATCAGTTCCGCTTGCGTGTCATGGACACCTGGCATGCCGAGCTTCTGCCGTTGCTCCGGGCCCGGTGACAGCGAACTCGACACCTGCTTGCGTTCCAGGTCCGGGGTGCCAATTGCCTTCAAGGCCCGCTTCAACGCGGCAGCGGCGTCGACCTGCGGGGCCGCGGCAGCACCCGTACGTTTTTGATTCCGCGCCGCAACCTGGACCAGATCGGGGAGGAATCGACCACCGACGGTGACCAGCGATCCATTGTTTGTGGTGTGGGCCACCAGGGTCGCACCGAGCACGGGAATGCCTGCGATCTTCTGCTGCCACACCGTGGTGCGCATGCCACTGCGGGGCGATACCGCATCCTTTGCGATCTCCGCCGTATCGAGTTGACTGCCTGCTCCGTATATTGCGGGGTAGGTGTCCAGGAAGCGCCGAACGCTCCGGTGCGGATCGCGCGCGAGGTCGGCGTCCCCCGCCACGGGTTGGGCTTTGCCCGATGCGCCGGGGCCGCCGAGGAAGCCGTCGGGACCGCTGAGGAAGCCGCCGGGTCGGTAGATCATGCGCGGTGCGGCGCCGTCCCCCGCGACATGCACGTCGGGGAGGGCGCGGCGCAACTCGGCGACCCCCGCCTCGGCCGCGCTGAGCGCCGCGCCGAGGAAGGACAGCGCGATGGTAGCGCATAGGCGAGTGGACATCCCGCGAAGGGAAGGAATGCGCATGGGGACGTCCTCAGGTTGGATCGCCGTCCTGGTGGCGGGACGGATCAGGTGCTTTGGTCTGGTCTCAGAATTCTGGTACTGGCGCGGCAGGGGGTTTCGCTGCTTGGAGCACAGCGTTCACCAGCTCCTGGTACTGTGCGTCGATCCATGCGCTCATGTCGGCGTCGAAGCGGTAGAATGCCGCCAGCGCCTGGCGTCCGTCGTCGGATGCGAAATAGGCGGTGGCCGAACGCAGCGTCTGCTCCTCCATGTGGTCTGCCATCGCGGTCACGAACACCTCATGGGTCAGCAACGCCAGCCCCGCTTCGAGCTGCGACCGCTTCTGGACGATGGCTTCGGCGGTGGGCGGCGGCACCCGCTTGATCAACGCGCTGATCCACATGCGGGCGAAGTGGCGATCGCGACCGCTGATCTCGACGTAGGCTTGGGCGAGCGGCCGACGCAGCGCCGGATCCCCGGACGGGCGCGCCAGGTCGGCGCTCAGCAGCCCATCGACGGCGCCGACCTCGGATGGGCTGAACGGCCGCAGACGCGCTGGGTCCTCGCCAGCGAGCACCTGTTGGCATGCGGCCCACACGGCTGCATCGTGGGCATTGATGAACGTGACCTCCTCGAGCACCGCGACGCGAAGATGCTCCGCGAAGCGCTTCCCGTCCGGCGTGGACAGGAAGCCGAGCAGGCTCACCAGCTGATCCGACGACAGGTGTTTGGTCAGCGTGTCGATCGCGTGCTCGCGCATGATCAGGTCGATCGCATCCAGGATCGCCGCTTCGCGAGACTGGACGACGTCTCGCCGCACGCGACCACTCGCGAGCAGACGCCTGAGAACCGTCACGGCAGTCATGCGCTGGTAACCGAACAGCTCCAAGGCCTCGGCCGCAGCATGCGGTCCCACCGGGACGTGAGCGACGCTTGCTGGAGCCGCCGCGACTGCGGGCGGAAGGATCGGAATCGCACGGTGCGCGGGAGGGTCGAGCGTCTCGCTGCCGTGGGTGGCGACCAGCACCAGCGCAACGGAGGTGGCGGCGATGGCGACCCCGCTCGCGACCGCCAGGATCTTGGCCATGAGGATCTTCCTCATGGTCACAGTCGCGAGTTCGAGGGCGGCGGGCGAGGCGGCGGCGGACGACGGGAGCACCGCGGTGCCCGCGTGCGCGCCCGGTGACAGCCCACCCGGTACCAGGATCAGGCCGATGCTCGCCTCCGCGGGCAGGGCGAGACGCTGGCGCAGCCGCTTGACGGCCCGGTGCAGACGCGTGTAGACCGTGTTGATCGGGCAACCCAGTTCACTGGCGATGGCTGCATGGTCATGGCCAAGGAAGTAGTGCAGCATGACGACCTGCCGCTGAGGCTCCGGCAGCGCTTCGATCGCCTCGGTGACCTCGGGGTAGCCGGTCGCGGGCGGCGCGGTCTCGGTGACCACCGCGGCTAAGGCCGTCTCGGCGCTGCGTCGGGTCGCCAGACGACGCACGGCGTTGTTCACCACGTGGGCCGCAGTGCGGTGCAGCCAGGCTGCGAGACAGGTATGCATGAGCAGTCCCGACGCCTTTCGGCTGAGGATGATGAAGACGGCCTGGCAGGCATCATCGGCCTCAGCGGCACCGAGGCGTCGCAGGCAGATGGTGCGGACCCATTCCTGGTGACGCATGACCAGCTCGGTGAACGCCACCTCATCACCTCGCATGAAGTGCTCGAGGAGTTCCTGATCAGATCGGGCGTTGGTGGTCGTCATGCGCTGCTCTCCTATGTCGCGAGATGGCCTTGGCCTTCCCGCAATATTCCGCCAAACGGGCGTGGGTCGCTCTAGCGGAGGCGACAGCCCTGGATTTACATTCTAAGTCGTTATTCAATAGAGACTTGGAATCGGCGCGAGTGGTGATCCGTCGCCAGTGGATCAACACCACCCTCAGGGTGAACGGCGTTCCACGTCCCAGGCATCCGCCATTGGGGTGCCGATGACCGGACGGCCACGGTGAAGCCTCGACGGGATCATCTCGTCGGTGCCATCGCTGGAGATGGGCGCGATCGTGGAAGCAGCGATTCCCCACGTACCAGTCGCATAGCCTACGCACCCGGCGTGCGACCTTGCCGTTCTGCTGCGGGCAACGCGGCTCACGGGTGGCGAGGTGAAATCCCAACGACTGCGCGTAGCGAGGATGCCGCACGTTGGCCGTGTCCCAGGCCCGGCACCGGTCCCTATGCCGGCCTTTGGGTTGTCGATCCGCAGCATGACGGGAACGCCGCCGACGCGCGTGAGCGCCTGATTGTGCGCGTGATGCCACGACTCGCGATCCATCGATCGGTCATCCGGGCCTAGGGCCGTGTGGGCCGCAAGGGCAGAGAGCCTCGGAGCGCTCCGCTCTAATTCAGCGCACCCACCCCGATTCGAACGGGGGACCTACTGCTTAGAAGGCAGTTGCTCTATCCAGCTGAGCTATGGGTGCCTGCGTCGGGCGAACTGCGCGATTCTCGCATGCGCTGCGCGCAGTCAATTCGGACTCCTGGGGCGGACGAACGCATCCCATACCCTGGCGGCGATGCCAGATGGGTCGGTCGACGCGCCAAGTGAACGGCGCGAGAGCGCGTTGCTGACAGCGAGCACACGAGGACGAGGGCCGCTGCGGCGGCTGCTGGTGCTGCTCAAGCCCGAGACCCGGCTGGTGATCATCGGCACGGTGTTCCAGTTCCTGCAGGCGCTGACCTTCCTGCCGATCGTCATCGCGCCGAGCTGGCTCATCGACAACATCCTGGTCCGCAACGCACCGCTGCCGCCCTTGAGCGTGGCGGAAAAAGGCTGGTGGCTGGTCGCCTTCGCGGTCTTCAACCTGCTGGTATGGCCGCCCCACGCCTGGTGCACGGTGAAGGCGCACGCCTACACCCAGCGCGTTGTCCGCGCCACCATCGCGCGGCTGCGGCGCCTGATCGTCGATCAGCTGCAACGCATGTCGCTGTCGTTCTTCACCATGCGCGGCGCCGGCGCGCTGTCCAACCAGGTGACGGTCGACCTCAGCCGCATCGAGGGCTTCCTGGCCGGCATCTCCGGCAGCTTCATCGTCGCGCAGTGCAGCGGCATGGTGTCGCTCGCCTACCTCGCCTGGCTGAACCCGTTGCTGATCGTGGTCGGCGCCTGCGCGCTGCCGCTGCAGCTGGCGCTGACCAGGTTCATGGGTCTGCGCCTGCAGGCGGCGCACAAGCGCGCGCAGAAGAGCGGCGAGGGGTTCGCCGCGAAGATCGTCGAATTCATCGGCGGCATGCGCCAGACCAAAGGTTTCGGCAACGAGGATCTGCTCGCGCGCGATCTCGGTCGCAGCATCGAACAGATGCGCCTCGACGGTCTCGAGGCCAGCATCGCCACGCGATGGATGTCGATGGCGATGCAGTTCATCTTCCAATACATGGACTGCCTGGTCTGGTGCATCAACGGCTGGTTCTTCGTCAACGGCCGGATGACCCTCGGCGAAATGGTCGCCTTCGCGGCGTTGTACGGCTACGTGCGCCAGGCGCTCAACGCCTGGATCTCGGCCTACGAATCATGGATGCCCGCCGCGCCGGGGATGGTCGCGCTGCTCGAGATCGTCGACTCGTCCGAGCTCGAGGACTACGTCCATCCCCAGCAGCAGGTCCAGCTCGCTGGCGAGCTGCACTTCTCGGGGGTGTCCTTCGTCTACCCGGGCAACGAGCGCGCCGTGCTCGAGCACATCGACCTGGTCATCCCCGCCGGGCAACGCGTCGGCCTGGTCGGCGAGACCGGCGCCGGCAAGAGCACCTTCCTCGATCTGATCGTCGCCTACTACACGCCGACCGCCGGCAGCATCACCTACGACGGGCACACCCTCGAGGTGATCGGCCGCCGCCAGCTGCGTCGCGCCACCGCGATCATGGGTCAGGAGCCGTTCCTGTGGAACGCCTCGATCCGCGAGAACATCCGCTTCGGCCGACCGGGCGCGAGCAATGACGAAGTCGAGAAGGCCGCCAGGAGCGCGCAGGCGCACGACTTCATCAGCGCGCTCGAGCACGGCTACGACACCGGCTGCGGCGAGCGTGGCGCCAAGCTGTCGGGCGGTCAGCGCCAGCGCATCGCCCTGGCCCGGGTCTTCCTGCGCGATCCGAGCCTGGTCATCCTCGACGAGCCGACCAGCGCGCTCGACCTCGGCACCGAAGCGAAGCTGCAGGAGGATCTCGACGTCCTCTGCCGCGGCCGCACCACCTTCATCGTCGCGCACCGCTTGAGCACCCTGCGCGGCGTCGATCGCGTGCTGGTCTTCAAGGACGGGCGCATCGTCGAGGATGGTGCGCCGGACGACCTGCTCGCGCGCCCGAACGGGCACTTCGCGCGCCTGCACGCGCTCCAGCAAGGCCTGCCCGCGGGGCATGGCGATCGTCCGTAACCGACACGCCGGTCGCCGATAGGGCCCCGGGACTTGGCGCAGAGCGAGCGCCGACGACAACCACCGCGATGGCCGGTGTCCCTCCCATGCCCCTGGCGCCCACCTACGACCCAGGGGCCGTCGCCACCGACCACGACGAGTACTGCCGCGCGTCGCGCCGGCTGTTCCCGCTGCTCGCGCTCGGTCTGCTCGGAGTGACCTGGATCGCCATCAAACTGGTGCTGTGGATGGTGTCGGCGATCGGTGGCTTCGCATGGCCGGTCTGGCTGCATTGGATGATCGCACTGGCGGCGCTGGCTGGGCTGGCCTGGGATGGCCGGCGCCATTGGCGTGCGCTCGAGGACCGCGAAGCCTGGTGGCGCGAGCGCTGGACTGCGCAGAGCGACGAGATCGCCCTCGCCGAACGTGCCGACGCGTTGCGCTCGCGCGGTCTGCTGTCTGGTGGTGGACGCCGCTGGGCGGCCATCCTGGGCTGCGCGCCGCGGCTGTTGGCGCTGGGCATCCACATCCCACGTCAGTCGATCGGCTGGTTCGCCGGCGACGTCGCCCGCGCCCAGGGCCTGTTCGCCGCGCTCGGGCGCGCCGGGGAGGGCACCAGCGCTCTCGACCAGCTCGGTACCTTCGTCGACCTGCTGCCGGCCTTCGACCGTCTCGGCCTGCTCGAGCGCGAGCGCAACGACCGCGCGATCGGCGCGCGCCTGACCGAGGTCCTGCGCCGCCGCTACTTCGCCAAGCCCAAAGGCATCGGCAAGGTGGCGGGGATCAGTTTGGATTAGCAGAAACTGAAAGGGTCCTGCGGGGGCCCGGGGGACGCAATCGGACGCAGTCCCCCGAAACTGGGAGCGCTGCCGGACTACAGGAGCGCGGCCGCGATGCCCGCGAGCTCGCTGCGCTCGCTTTTGGTCAAGGTCATGTGCCCAGCCAGCGCCTGGCCGCGCAGGCGTTCAACCACGTAGGTCAGCCCGTTCGAGTTGGCATCGAGGTACGGGTTGTCGATCTGCTGGGGATCGCCGGTGAGCACGATCTTGGTGTCGCCGCCGACGCGCGAGATGATGGTCTTGATCTCGTGCGGGGTGAGGTTCTGGGCCTCGTCGACGATCACGTACTGCTTGCTGATCGAACGGCCGCGGATGTAGGTCAGCGCCTCCATGGTGATGCGCTCGTCCATGATCAGGCGCTTGATCACGTCATCGGGATCGCGCTCCTCGCTGGCGAGCAGGAAGTGCAGATTGTCGAAGATCGGCCCCATCCAGTGGACGAGCTTGTCGTCCTTGGTGCCCGGCAGGTAGCCGATGTCGGCGCCCAGCGGCATGATCGGACGGCTGACCAGCAGCTTGTTGTAGCGTTCCTCGAGCAGGGTCTTGGACAGCCCGCAGGCCAGCGCGAGCAGCGTTTTGCCGGTGCCGGCGCGGCCGACCAGGGTGACCATGCGGATGTTGTCGTTGAGCAGCAGCTCGAACGCCATGCGCTGCTCGAGGCTGCGCGGCACCACGCCGTAGCGTTTGGTGAAGTCGTCGTTGAGCCGGCGCAGCGACTTCTGCCCGGCCTCGTGGATGCACAGCGCCGCGCGCTTCTCGTTGCCCTCGTCCTTGAGCAGCACGAACTGGTTGTCGCACAGCGGCGCGCGGTCCTCGTCCTCGGGCAGATCGGCCACCGGCACCCCGCCCTCGGAGTAGGCCGCGTCGACCAGCGTCGCGGGGACCGCGATCGCGACCCAGCCGGTGTAGAGCGCGTCGAAGTCGACCTTCTGGTTCTTGAAGTCCTCGCTCGGGATGCCCAGCGCGTCGGCCTTGATGCGCGCGTTGATGTCCTTCGAGATGAAGAACACGTTGCGCCCCTCGCGCTTGAGCAGGTGCGCGCAGCCGAGGATGCGGTTGTCGTTGACCCCGGGCAGCATGCCGACCAGGTCATCGTAGCGCAGCACCACCTGGATCAGGCCGCCCTGCGGCGTCGACACCCCATCGCGCATCGAGCCCTTGGCGCGCAGCTTGTCGAGCGCGCGTGCGACCTCGCGCGAATTGGCGCCGAGCTCGTTGTTGGCGCTCTTGAACTTGTCCAGCTCCTCGAGCACCACCATGGGGATGACCACGTGGTTGTCGGCGAAAGCGAACAGCGCGTTCGGATTGTGGAGCAGGACGTTGGTATCGACGACAAAGGTCTTGGCGCGCGAGGTGTCGATCATCGAATCCAACGGGGGCTAGGGGTCAGGGGATGGGGGTCGGAAGCAAGCGCGGGATACGACGGTGAACGAGCGCGGTGGGTGTCTTGCCGACCCCTATCCCCCGTCCCCCGACCCCCGTCTCCCGTCATTGACGGTTGAGTTTCGGGGTCGAGATGATCGTCGCTTCCTGGGTCGCGACGATCATCACGTGGGTCGGCGGGGCATCGAGCTTGTCCTCGATGATCACCTCGCCGTTGGCGTTGCGGACCGTCGCCATGCCGCCGCTCCAGCCGATGGTGTACTTGACCACCGCGTCGGGCCGGCCGCCGAGGTCGAGGGTGACGCTGCGTCCGCCGCCCTGGCCGAGCTTGCCGAAGCGCGCTTCGAGCTTGCCGGTGCCCTTGGCTTCGATGGTCATCGACACGACGCCGTCGCGCAGCTGGTAGGCGAGGCCGCTGCGCGGCGTCGACATCGGCAGCACGATCATCGGCGGGGCCAGCGTCGCCGAGCCGATCGGCTCGAATCCGAGGTTGCGGATCGCGGCGACGCGCGCGGCCTCGGTCGCGGGATCGAGGCGCTGGTCGCGCGAGAAGGTGATCTCGTCGAACGACACCTGCGCGCCGGTGTCGAGCTTGAGGGCGAAGAGGTCGGTCTGGTGGCCGCTCTTGACGTCGAGCGAGATGACGCCGTTGTTGATCTCGACCAGCGCCTGGTCCTTGCCGCGCAATTCGATGTAGAGGCTGTGGACGGTGCGCGGCGCGAAGGTGAAATCGACCGGCTTGAGGTTCTGGTCCGAGGTCTGCACGGTCACGGTGTTGCGGGTCAGCTCGATGAGCACCCGAACGCCGCGGAAGTTCACCGTCATCGCCCCGCGGTTGGCGGCGTTCTGGAACAGCACGGTGAGCGCGCGGCCGGTCGCCAGGTCCTTGCGCACCAGCTGCGGCGAACCCTCGACCGGCGCGGCGAGCATGCCGCCCGCGACCGTCCAGGCGCCTTCACGTCCCGGCAGGGCGGCCAGGTCGTCGGCGCAGTCGAACGTGAGCGAATCTTTGAGCTGCGCGGCCGAGACGCCTTCGCTGCCCTTGCCTTGCATGGACTTGAGGCGTTCCTCGAGCGCTGGCAGCGCGGCGACGACCTCGGGCGACTTGTCGCGGCGCAACGGTTCGAGCGCCTCTTCGAGCGCGCGCGGGCTGTCGCCCTTGGCCGCTTCGTCGGCGCGCTGCAGCAGCGCGATCGCTTCGAAGGATTTGCGCAAGGCGATCAGGGTGTCGAGATCCCTGGCCAGGCCGGCGTCGAACGCGGCCTTGTTCTTGATGAACTGCACGCTGGCCAGGGAGGTGTCCCCGCCGAGCAGGAGCATGACCACGGCCAGCGCCTGCTCGCGGGCGACCGGCGCCTTGGCGGTATTCGCAGCTTCTTGGCAGAGCCGACCGATGTCCTTGGCTGGCACCTGCGGCCAGTCCAAGCGCGTCGAACTGCCAGCCGCCGACTGCACGGTGAGGCCCGCGGCTTCGACCCCGACGACGTCCCAGAGTTGACCATCGCTCGGGCTGGTCACGCGCAGCTTCGGGCGCCGCTCCGAGATGATCGCCCCGAGGATCTCGGTGCGGTTGCGCCAGATGTCGATCTTGCGCTGGATCGGCGCGACCTCGGCCACGTCCTTGGCCAGGGTCGCGAGCGCCTGTTCGGCGATCAGGATCTGATTCTTGGCCAGCGCCTGGTCGACCGCCCAGCTGGTCTCCGCGGCCTTGCCGTTCGACGGCGCACCGGCGGGCGGTGCCGTCGCCGCGGGAGTCGCAGCACCGCTCGCGGCCACCGTCGGCGCCGGGGCGGTCTTGTCGCCGAGACGAGCTGCACTGATGGTCAACAGGTGCTGCGCCCATTCGGCGTCGCCGGGCACCTTCCAGAGGTCCTGCGCCGGCGCGAGCGCGTTGCGCACCGTCGTCATGTCGCCGGCGTTGAGCACCTGCGATTCGACCTGCGCGCGGCGCGCCTGGTGCCGGCCCATGACGTCATCGCGGCGCGCCTGCCGCTCCTCGTCGCTGGACAGTTGCGCGCACAGCGCGAGCGCATCCTGGAAGCGTTCGGCGCGCTCGAACTCAGAGATCCGCGCGAGGAGCTCGCCACGACCTTCGCTGCCGGTCAACCCGGGCGCAGTCGGAGCCGCCACCGTTGGCTCAGGAGCGGCGACCGGGGGAGTGGCGCCGGCCGCGGTGGCCTTCGCGCCCGGGGTCAGCGTCGTGGGCAGCTTGCTGTTGGGACCGAGCACCCCGCCAGCAGGAGGCTTCGCCGCTATCGGGCTTTCCGGGGTGCGGGTCGGCGTCTTCGGGGCGGTCGCAGCCGGCGGTGAAGTCGCGGTTGTCGAGCGCGGACGGGAAGGCGGCGGCTGCTGCCGGCCGTTGTTCATCAAGGCGACCACCGCTGCGGCGGCTAGCGCCAGCACCACCACCAGCACGACGATCAGGCCGGCCGGGCTGGATTCCTTGCGGGTCACGCGCCGGGTGATGACCGCGCCATCCTCACCGACGGGTCGGCTGTGGTAGCCGGACGAGGGACCGATGCGTGCGGTGCCGGCCTGACGGGGGATACCGCCGCTGCCGCTGCGCTGGATGCCGCCGCTGCCGGGGCGGCTGACCGTGCCGCTGCCGGAACGCGGGATCGTCCCGGTTCCGCCCTGGCCCAGGCGACCGGTGCCGGACGACACTGGTTGGGTCAGGCGCAGGGTCTGACGTTTCGCGCCGCCGCCGAAGCGCTCGACGACGTCGATGACTTCTTGCCAGGTCTGGAAGCGGTCGCGGCGTTCGACGGCGCACAGCCGGGCGATGAAGCCATCGAGGTCGCGGCTGATGCTGGGATTGGTCGAGCGCGCGGTGCGGCAACCGTTGGCGGCGATCTTGTGCAGCGCCTCGTGCGCGGTGTAGCCGGTGATCAGGCCTTCGCCGGTGATCATGCGGAACATCAGGGCGCCGAGCATGAAGATGTCGCTGCGCACATCGCTGCGCGTCTCGTCGCTGAGGTGCTCGGGCGCGAGGTAGTATTCGGTCGCGGCGCTGGCTCCCGAGAGCTCGCGCACGAGGTAACGATGATGCTTGGCGACGCCGACCTCGTCGATGACCAGGTTGCCGTCGGGGCTCAGCAGGATGACGTCCGGGCGCAGCCAGCCGTGGACGACGCCGTGGCGGCTGGCCTCCTCGAGGCCGAGCGCGATCTGGCGGGCGACATCGAGCGCGTGCGGCGGCGCCAAGGTGCGCCGGCGCGCGAGCACGTGGGTCAGGGCCTCGTGGTCGCTGGGTTCCTGGCTGAGGATGATCGGGGTATCCCGGCCTTGGCGGATCGCCGAGGGCGACAGCACCTGGGGATGCTTGACCTGGCTGGCCATGCGCGCGTAGCTCTCGACCTGGCCGGCGTAGCCGGGCTGGCGCACGAGCTGCGGGTTGAGCACCAATGCCCGGAATTTCGCGCCGCTCGCGCGCTCGCGCACCCGGTAGCGACGTCCCTGGACGTTCTCATCGAGCACCGAGAGCTGATCGTAGCCGTCGAGTTCGAAGGGCACGCCGCCATCGCCGACCGCTTGGTGCGGGCCCGAGCTCACCGCGAGCGCGGCGCCCGGATCGACCAGCGCCGGCATGCCGTACCCGGTCTCGTCGCGCGGGACCGGCAGCGGCTGCTGCGCGCTGGGCACGTAGGTGC
>JACDEC010000415.1 GCA_013816645.1 Planctomycetota bacterium | reverse complement strand
ACGGATCCCGTCTCTGCTGCTGCCCGACTTCCGGACTTCCGGACTTCCGGACTTCCGGACGGTGATCATTCGATGATCACCGGAATGCTCGGCCCGCCCAGCATCACATGATCGATCAGCCGGACGCCGTCGACGAACACCGCGGCGGCGAGGATGCAGCCCTCGTCGGCGAACTCGACCTCCTTGAAGCCGTCGAGCTTGATGACGTCGGCGTAGTCGAGGTCAGTGCCCTCATTGGTCAGGATCTCCTCACCGACGCAGTTGGTCAGGGTCAGGCTGGTGTGCTCGCCGGACTTGAAGGCGCGATTGGCCAGTTCCAGGGCGCGCGGCAGGGACAGGGCAACCTTGCGCGCGGCGGGGCTCAGGCGGCGGTTGCGGCTGGACATCGCCAGGCCATCGGGTTCGCGCTTGGTCAGGCCGACCTCGATGCGCACCGGGATGTCGAGGTCCTGGACCATGCGGCCGACGATCAATACCTGCTGCAGGTCTTTCTGGCCGAACACCGCGACGTCGGGCTGCACGATGTTGAAGAGCTTGGCGACCACCGTGGAGACGCCGCGGAAGTGGCCGGGCCGGGCGATCGCGCAGAGCTTGTCGGTCAACGGGCCGACGACCTCGACGAAGGTGGCGAAGCCGTTGGGGTACAGCTCCTCCTTGGTCGGCAGGAAGACCGCGTCGACCCCCTCCTGCTCAAGCAGCGCCAGATCCTGGGCGAGGGTGTTGGGGTACTTGTCGAAGTCCTCGGGCCGGTCGAACTGGGTCGGGTTGACGAAGATCGAGACCACCACGGTGGCGCACGACTTCTTGGCCTGGCGGACCAGGGTGAGATGGCCCTCGTGCAGCGCGCCCATGGTCGGCACGAAGCCGATGGTGCGTGCGGCCTGCCGCTGTTCGCGGGTCCAGGCACGTTGGTCGGCGATGGTGGGGCATTGGCGCATGGGCGGCGGATTGTGGTGCGCTTCTCCATAAGGGAATGCAGACTCCGCAAGAGCCTGCGTGACCTGGGGTTGTGCGGGATACTGCGACATGGCTGGCCAGCCGTGCGTCAGCCATCCTGAAGCGACGCCCGGCGGTTGCAGGGCGGATGTCGGCCGCTAACCCTGGAGAGCCCATGGCTTTCGTCACCATCCGCATGAAGAACGTCGAAGGCCATTCGCGTACCGAACTGGTCAAGGACCGCATGGTGCTCGGACGCTCCTCGCGCACCGACCTGCCGATCAAGCACACCTCGATCTCGCGCGAGCACGTCGCCTTCGTGCGCGAGGGCGAGACCTGGTTCGTCGAAGACCTCGGCAGCTCGAACGGCACCTGGGTCAACAAGGACAAGATCGCCGGGCGCCGGGCCCTGCAGGAACGCGACATCGTCAAGGCCGGCCAGGCCAGGCTGACCTTCCATGCCGGCAGCCTCGCCGCTGGCGGCGACGATGCGGCCGTCGACATCCCCGGCGACGACGATGCCAGCGAGCCCAAGGGCCCAGCCAGGGTGGCCGGCGTCGATGATCCTCCCGAGGCCGCTCCGTGCACCCATTGCGGCGCCTGGTATAGCTTCGCCCACCGCTTGGCTGGCGACGTGATGGACTGCCCGCGCTGCGGCAAGCGCAACACCGTCCCGTCGATGATGAGCGCCTGACGGCACGACGCCAAATGGCACGACGCCAAGCGGCACGAAAGGTTCGATGAGCGACGCGCAGCCTCCCATCCCCCCCTCCCCCACGGTGGATCACAACGCGGCGACCCAGGTGATGGCGCCGCCCAAAGCCAAGACCCGGTTGCTGCGCTGGTGGGGCATCCTGCTGGTGCTCGGCGCGATCGTCATCGGGGTGCTGCTCTTCCCGCTGGTGATCGAACCCTGGATCGTCGGCACCATCCGCACCCAGCTCAACAGCAACGGCTACGTGCTCGCCGAGGAGACCACGGTCGATGTCCAGCTGTTCTCGGGCAAGATCGCATTCACCAAATTCAACCTCGCCGAGAGCTACAAGGGCGAGGTGCGTCCGCTGTTCACCGCAGACGAGTTGACCGCCGATGTCGCGCTCGGCGACTGCCTGGGCGGCGACGTGGTCCTCGACGCAGTGATCGCGACCGGCTGCACCGGCAATCTCCGTCGCCGCGACGACGGCACCGTACCGATCATCACCCCCAAGGACGGCGAAGGCATCGACTGGGGCAAGGTCGACTGGTGGAAGTACTACGAGAAGGCCTCGGAATATTGGAAGAAGCGCCAGGAAGAGCAGGAAGCCGAGGAGAAGCGCCGCGAGGAGGAGGAGAAGAAGTCGCCCGAGCAGCGCCAGCCGCCCGAGCCGCCGACGGTCGAGACGCCATCGGACTGGCCGCAGGCCAAGCAATACGAACCGGCGGTGGTACCCGGCCGCGGCACCCGCGTGCTGATCCGCCGGCTCGAGATCACCGGCTCCAGCCTGCAGATGCCCGATGCCGGCACCCCGTTCGAAGTGACCTCGTTCGCCATCACCGGCGCCAACATCACGGGCAAGCAGTTGCAGGACGAGACCATGACGCTCAACGGCACGCTGGCGACGCGCGAGGGGGGGACCATGGATCTCAAGCTGGTCCGCGACCCGGGCGAAACCGGCACTCTCACCGTGCAGGCCAAGGAGTTGCCGCTGCAGGCGCTGAGCCACCCGATGATCGCCGGCGATGCGCTCGCCCAGTACGGCGCTTCGGGCATCGCCAACCTCACCCTGACCACGGGCTGGACTGGCGCGGATCTCAAGGGCGTGATCGACAGCGTGCTCACCGGCTTCGATCTCGCGCCGAAGAATCCCGATCAGACCACCCAGCAGGTCGCGCTGGTCGTCAAGCAGCTCAAGGGCAAGCCGCTGGTCTGGCCGATCGAACTCGGCGGCAAGATCTGGGCGCCCACCGTGACCGACGCCAATGTCGATGAGCTGCTCAAGGGCTCGCTCGCCGACGCCGCGAAGTCCGCGGTCACCGAGCGCGGCACCGACGAAGCCAAGAAGCTGATCGACAAGGAGGCGGCCAAGAATCCCGAGGTGAAGAAACAGCTCGATGCGCTCAAAGGATTCGGTGGTGGCCTCGGCGGCGGTAGCCCGTCGAGTGCGACCACCACGCCAGCGGGCGGAGGGAAGTAAGCGATGTATACGCTCATCAAGCTGCTCAAGAGCTTCTTCAAGATCTTCAATTCCGCGGCCGCCCCCTGGCAGGTGTTCTTCGGCACGCTGTTCGGCGTGCTGCTCGGCTTCCTGCCGGTGATGACCTCCTCGGGTCCCGCCCTGCTCGGCTGCGTGATCCTGCTGCTGGCCTTCTTCGTGAACTGCCATCTCGGATCGGTGTTGATGTTCTTCGGCATCAGCAAGCTGCTGTCGCTGGTGCTGACCAGCCCGGCGGTCGCGCTCGGCAACGCCTGCGACTCGCTGGCGCAGACCTGCGCCGGGATCCCCTTCCTGCACGCCAGTCGCTGGTCGCATACCGGCTGGCTCGGACTGACGCTGATCGGTCTCGCCCTCGCTCCGATCCTGGCCATCGCCATGGCCCGGGTGACGGTGATCTTCAGGACGCGGATCCGCGATCGTCTGCTCGAGCGCAAGCGCCTGGTGACCGCCGGCAAGGTCGGTGGGAACCTGATCCTGGTGCGGTTGACCTGCTGGTTCTTCGACCTTTGACGGGGCCTCGGCCCGCCTGACGGCGTGCCC
>JACDEC010000414.1:342-3673 GCA_013816645.1 Planctomycetota bacterium | reverse complement strand
CTTCAAGGCCGTAGAGGCTCCATGTGAAGGTGCCTGCGTTCCGAAGCTTCTCAGAATCTCCGACGGAACCGCCCCGATGGTAGCGGCCCCACGCAGATCCGTATGGCCACTTGCCGACCTCGACCCTCTCAACAAGGAAATAGTGCCCTGGATTTCGGGCCCAAGTCTCCTTGACTGTCAATCGGCGTCCAAAAGGGACCCCCTATCGGCGTGCAATAGGGACCCCCTCGTGGGGTTCAGGATTGCAGTGACGAGCGCACCGTTCGCGGGGGTTGGGGCGTAGGGAGGGCGTAGCCCGACCGGAGGCTCAACCCCCGCCTGGCGTTCTTTTTGGCGGGGTCAGTTGCGGTGCTTGAAGCGCCAGCTGTCGTTGCCGGTCTCGACGATGTCGCAGTGGTGGGTGATGCGGTCGAGCAGCGCCGTTGTCATCTTAGGATCGCCGAACACGGTCGGCCATTCGCCGAAGGCCAGGTTGGTCGTGACGATCACCGAGGTGCGTTCGTAGAGCTTGCTGATCAGGTGGAACAGCAGCTGCCCCCCCGAGCGGGCGAACGGCAGGTAGCCCAGCTCGTCGAGCACCACGACGTCGAGGCGGCAGAGCTGGGCGGCGAGCGTGCCGGCCTTGCCCAGGCGGGTTTCTTCCTCAAGGCGGTTCACCAGGTCGACGGTGTTGAAGTAGCGCCCCCGTGCGCCGGCGCGCACCACGTTGGCGATGATGGCGGTGGCCAGGTGCGTCTTGCCGGTGCCTGTCCCGCCGACCAGCACCATGTTGCGCCGGTTCGCCAGGAAGGAGCCGCTGTGCAGGGAGCGCACCAGCCCCTCGTTGATCGGCGTGTCGTCGAACACGAAGGCGTCGAGGTCCTTCACGGCAGGCAGCTTGGCCGCCGCCATCCTGTAGCGGATCGAGGCCGCATGCCGGTGGGTCGTCTCGGCGCGCACCAGGTCGGCGAGGATCTCCATGGTCGTGCGCTTGCGCTGCAGGCCCGTGGTCACCGCCTCGTCGAAGGCGCCGACCATGCCCTGCAGGCCCAGGCCGGTCAGAGCCGCCATCATCTCATGCCGCTGCATGCAGGCCTCGCAGGCTGTCGTAGCGGGTGCAGTCGGCCTGAGGCGGATGCCGCAGCGCCAGGTCTTCCGGCGTGACGATGCTCAGCGGCCGGGGCGGTTCGCGTCGGCGCGCCAGGATGTTGAGGATGACGTCGTCACTGGCGGTCCCGGCGGCGAGCGCCTCACGCGCGGCGGCCTCGACCGGCTCCAGCCCATCCTCCAGCACCGCCGCCAGAACCCGCACGAACCGCCGGTCGGCCTCGTCGCCCGCGCCCAGCTTGCGCCTCAGGCGCGCCAGCGCGGGCGGCAGCTCCCAGTCCTGGAACGGCGCGCCGTTGCGCAGCGCTCCGGGCTTGGTCGCCAGCACCGGCAGGTAGTGCCACGGATCATACAGGGTGCGGTCGCGACCGAAGAACCGGCGATGGTCGGCGACGACCTCCCCGTCGCAGCGCACGACGATACGGTCAGCATAGGCGCGGACCTGCACCGTGCGCCGCCCCACCTTGGCCATCACCGAGTAGCGGTTGCGATCGAAGCTGATCAGGCAGGTCCCGGTCACCGAGTGCTCGCTCTCGTAAAAGCCGTCGAACGGCCCCATCATGGGCTGCAACACCGCGCGCTCGGCTGCCAGCGCCTGAGCGATCGTCAACTCCTTCTGCTCAGGATGCTGGCGCAGCTCGCCCCAGCGCCGGCATTCCGCCTCCAGCCACCCGTTCATCTCCTCCAGACTGGCGAAGCGCAGGCGCGGCTGGAAGAACCGCCCCCGCGCCGTCTGGACCTGGTGCTCGACCTGGCCCTTCTCCCAGCCGGCCGCCGGCGAGCAGGCCGTCGGCTCCACCATGTAGTGGCTCGCCATGACCAGGAAGCGCCGGTTGAACACCCGCTCCTTGCCGGTGAACACCGTCGTCACCGCCGTCTTCATGTTGTCGTAGATCCCACGCGTCGGCACGCCGCCGAAGAAGGCGAACGCCCGCGCATGCGCATCGAACAGCATCTCCTGGGTCTCGCGCGGATAGGCTCGAACATAGATCGCGCGCGATGCGCACAGCCGCATGTGGGCCACCTTGACCCGCATCGGCTTGCCGGCGATCTCCACGTCCTCGTGGCTCCAGTCGAACTGGTACGCCTCGCCCGGCTGGAACATCAGCGGGATGAACGTCGGCGCATCCGCTACGCCCCTGCGACGCTCCCGCCGCCACCCCGCCGCATAGCGCCGGACCGCGTCGTACGATCCATCGAACCCCTCGCGCAGCAGCAGGTCATGGATCCGCGTCATCCGCAGCTTCTCGCGACGCGGACGCGCCTCGTCCTCCTCCAGCAGTTCATCAAGCCGAACCTGGAACGGGCCCAACCGCGGCAACGGCTGCACCGCCCGTCGATAGGCGAACTCCGCATCCGGTTCCCGGATCGCCTTGCGCACCACCTTGCGCGACAATCGAAGGTCCCGCGATATCGCCTTGATGGCCTTGCCCGACGCGAACTCGCGCCGGATCCTCAACACCGTCTCCAACACCAACATCCCGAACTCGCCGCCTGACATCCGCCAAGCCAGCACCGTTAGACCTCAGGAATGAGGGGTCCTTATTCGACGCCGATCACACCGCTAACAGGGTCCCTTTTCCACGCCGATCCACATACAAGGATCTCATCGCTCAAGCCATTCTCAGCGCGTTCGCGATGCGTCAGCGTGTCAAGCAGTCAGAGGGCTACAGACTACAGACTCGACACTTGCTCAGCGTCGACTTGACTGCTCCGCCTGCGAAAGGCGTGGCGATCCGTAAGGGGCGGGTGGAATTCTCGGGCGTATTTTTCAGATACGGGTCGCTGGATCGGGATATCCTTCGGGACGTCACCCTGACCATCGAGCCCGGCGAATGCGTCGTGATCCGCGGCGAGTCCGGGATCGGCAAGTCAACGATCGCACGCCTTCTGTGTGGCTCCATCGAGCCTACCACCGGCGCGGTGAGGATTGACGGTCAGGTCGTTTGCCACCCGATGGCGGGCTTCGGGTCAGTTCTTCAGGAAGACAGACTCATATCCGGTTCCATACGTGAGAACGTCGTGTTGTACCGGGATGGCTTGGAAGATGCAGATATTTACGAGGCGCTCGAATGCGCGGAGCTTGATGAGTTCGTCCGTAGCCTTCCGATGAAGCTGAACTCGCAGGCGACCGAACACAGCGGCGGCCTTTCCGGGGGGCAACGTCAGCGCCTTCTTATAGCCAGAGCCCTGCTTGGAAATCCCAAACTGGTCGTACTCGACGAGGCGACGGCTTCGCTTGAGG
>JACDEC010000414.1:0-332 GCA_013816645.1 Planctomycetota bacterium | reverse complement strand
ATCAATCATCCGGCGCTTGCAGAGGAAGGGAGCGACGCTCGTCGTCGTGTCTCATCGACCCGAGGTTTGGTCTTTGGCCGATCGCGTTCTGGAAATCAGCGATGGTGAGCTCCGTGAGGTCATCGGTTCAGCGCGAGAGCTTCCGTCAACACATCGGGTTTGCCGCGAGGCCGAAAGCGGACGCCCGGAAGGCCCGCTATGAGTCAGGAGCCGCTGTTCAGAGATGTCGTGGGTCCAGAGCGAGCCCCGGCGCGGCGTCCCGCCGCCGACAGGCTTAACTGGTTTTGAGCCAGTTCTAACCGGTTTCGATAGCAGGCTGGCGACCCCGGAGG
>JACDEC010000413.1 GCA_013816645.1 Planctomycetota bacterium | reverse complement strand
GCCAAGGCGCCACCCACCGCCAAGGCCCCGCCGGCCGCCAGGAGCGTCAAGCCGCCGGTGCAGGAGGCTCCGCCCAGCCCGATGCCGGAAGGCGGCGAGGACGAGTTGGTCGACGAACCCGCCGGCCCCGAGGTTCAACCGATCGACTGGAAGGAATTCCACGCCAGCCCCGAGGCGACCGCCCTGCCGGCTGCGGTGAAGACCCTGACCGCGCAACTCGGGCCGCTGCTCGAGCAGTTGGCGGTGCGCGCGATCAATGCGCCGCTGACCGATCTGAGCGGCCAGGAATTCGCCGCGTTGCTCCTCCAGGTCTTGCCCCAGGCGCTGCCGCCGCAGCACGTCCAGGCCGCGCTCAGCCCGCAAGCGCTGGTCGGCTACCAGGCGCTGCTCAAGTACCTCGCGCGCACCGGTCTCGCCACCCATGGCGACGACCTCGTCCAAGGCCTCAAGCTGGTGCGCGAACAGCTCCGCCAGCAGATGCGCCAGGCCGGCATCCTCAACGGACCGGACTACTCGGATCCCGACGAAGCCGTGGCGCCGAAGGTCTGAGATGCGCTTCGTCCTGGTCGTCGTCGCCGTCATCGTCGCCTTGCTCAGCGGCTGCGGTGAGCCCCGCGAGGAGCTCTCGCCGTGGGAGGTGCGGGCCAACGCCGCGATCTCCGAGCAGCTCAACGCCCCGCTGCGCCTCGCCGCCGGACGAACCACGGTCGGAACCCTGCTGCGCGCGCTCCCCACCCCGATCACCACGCTGACCAACGACATCGCCCCCGAGTGGGAGATCGATCACGGCGCCTTCGCCATCAGCGGCGTGGATGCGTTGGACGAGATCGTCCTCCAGACGTCGCCGAAGGTCCGCGCCGAATTGGCCTGGCAGATCATCGCTGGCGAAGTGGTGATCGGTACGCAGAGCCAACTCGCGGACCCCGCCGTGCGCGCCCGTCTGCGTTCCGGCAAGCGTCCCTGACGACGCAGCACCGCACGACCATCAGGACGTTATAACGCGCCCAGCCGGCCAGATCACCGCACTGAGTTTGCGCCCACGCATCCCGCCGCTGGTATCGCAGAGGATCCGGCGGGGCGACACATGGGCCTCGGGGATCGGCGTGTGGCCGCTGACGATGCACAGCTCGCCCGGGCAATCGACCGGTACCTGGAAGGCGCGATTCTTGGCGTAGAGCTCGGCGGGCAGGTCGTCGCCGTGGACGCGCATGCGCTCGAGCCCCTGCTCGAGCGCTGGCAGCTGATCAGCGATCAATCCCGATCCGAGCCCGGCGTGCACCGCCAGCCAGTGGCGGTCGCCGGCGCTGCCCGAGAGCATCCAGGGCAGGGTCGCCAGCCAGGCCAGGCGATCGCCGAGCCGCTCGCGCAGGGCCGCGGCATCATCGCCCTCCACGCCGTAGGCGGCGAGCACGGCGCGTCCGCCATAGCGCTGGGCCCAGGCCAAGAACATGTCCTGGTCGGCGGGTATGCCGAGTTCCGGCACGCCCAATCCGCGCACCAGCGCGTACTCGTGATTGCCGAAGACGCAGGCCGCGCGACCGGCGCGGCACAGCTCGCGCACGCGATCGATGACCGCCGGAGCCTGCGGCCCGCGATCGATGAGGTCACCGAGGAAGACCAGGAAGCCCTCGGCCTGCGCGAGCACCCGCACCAACCGCTCGTCCCAGCCGTGCACATCCCCGATGAACGTGACGACCGGGTGGCGGAGACCGAGAGCCGGGGGTGGTGAATCGGCGGAGGCCATGCGCGCACGGTCGCCAGCGGCGAATCAGCGGCAAGACGGGGGCCGGGAGCCGGGGGTGGGGGCCTTAGCCGAGTCCCGGACTGCAGGCCGAGTGCCAGTGACGGTCAGTGCGGGTCCAGGGGCGAGAGCCCAATGGCGTTCAGTTAAGCCATAAACCCATGTGAAAAAGTCACTTAAGATCCGGCAAGGACGACAGAAAGGACTTGACATCGCTCGGGAAAAATTCGCTCGGACCTCATGGGTCTTTCTCGTCTTTCCCATGCCGTCGACGCGTGTCGCGCGGCATGCCTTTCCCTCCCCAATGCCTTCTTGCGCAAGCGACGGTTCACGGCGTTGTCGACATTCCTGAGCGTGATGACGTTGTGTGCGGTGAAGAAATCGCAGTCGTATGCGGAGGTGATGCGGCAGATGGAACCATTCTTCGGCGAACCGGGCGTCACGCCGAAGAGACCCTCTGCGAGCGCCTTCTCGCAGGCACGCGGGAAGCTGCCGTCGGCGACGTGTCGTGGGATCTGGCTGGCGGTGCTGGCTGCGATCCGTCCGCTGTTCGCCCGCGATGCCGAGCGGCGGGTATTCGGCCTGCGTCCGGTGGCGGTGGACGCGACGTGGGCGATCACGCCGCACGAGGCCAGCACCACGAAGCGCTGGGTCCGCCCCAAGCTGGGCAAAGGGCGCTTCACCCATCATCCCCAGGCGCTGCTGGTCTTCGCGTTCGAGCTGTTCAGTCGCCTGCCCGTGGGCTTGGCGGTCCTGGGCCACAAGGCCTCTGAACACCTGGGTCTGCGCGAACTACTGGGCACGATCGGTCGCAATAATCTGCTGGTTCTCGATCGCGGCTATGTCGGCAAGGCATTGCTGCGGGACATGATCGAGTCCGGCAATCAGGTGCTGCTGCGCATGACCACGGCAGAGGCCAATAGCTGGGACTGCGTCTATCATTTTGTGCGCCGAAAGGGCAAGGACGCCCTGGTGGAACTGATCCTGCCCGCCCGGCCCGGCCATGACGAGGCACCACTGACGGCGATGGTCCGTCTGATCTCCCGCAGCTTCCCCCGCGGCCGGCCAGGGCGGCACCAAGGTCGCGAGAAGATGGTCCTGCTGACCACGCTGACGGAGGCCAACCTGGCGCCTCGCGACGACCTCATCGCGCTCTACAGCGAACGCTGGGGCATCGAAACCTTCAATCGTGAACTGAAGACCATCTATCAGCTTGAGCGGTTCCGCAGCCGCACAGCCGAACGCGTTGAGCAGGAACTCTACGCCTGCCTCACCTGGCTGACCATCGCCGCTGCCGCTCAGAACTCGGCCGATTCTGCCATCCGTCGAGTCCATGGCGCCCAGCGCTGGAATGATCCAGCGCGCATCCAGGTGCGCAGGACCTACCTGTTCACCATCGTCACCGACTGGTTCCAGCGGATCATGGCTGGTGCAGTGACCCCAGAAGGGCTCCTGCAGGCGATGGCCCATGACATCGCCGATCTGGTCAGATATGCCGCGAAAAGGCGGCCGGGACGCAGTGAATCTCGAAAACGAAAGCACCCGAACGGGAGGACTTGCACTAAGTGAACGCCATTGGGCCCTAGGCTCGAGCCCGATGGCTCCAGACACGCATGCCCGACAAGCCCCGGCGCGGCAGGAGCCCTGCTCAAATCCAGAGCAGCCAACACGTCATATCCAGGCCGCCAGCCGTGTTATCAATCACCCAACACGTGATATCACGGTCCCCAGCCGTGCTATCAATCACCCAACACGTCATATCACCCGAAACGGGCGTGCTATCAATCACCCAACACGTCCTATCTCGGCATATGCGGTGTTGGGGGACGGATAAACCATGTTAGCAAAGGCACGGGCTTGCGCACAAAGACGCGCCCTCCGCAAGGTGACCAGGCGACGCGCGCGTAATTTCGGCTTCGCTCCAATTGCGCCTGCCTCAG
>JACDEC010000412.1 GCA_013816645.1 Planctomycetota bacterium | reverse complement strand
GCGCCCGACCCGCCGCGCTCCTGGTGGAGCGCAAGGGGAGGGCAACGCAGCAGATGCCCCCGAATGCCGCCTTTAGGCTAAACGCGATGCGCCAGCAAGGCGGTCCGGAACGCCGCCACCGCTGCCGAGCGCGCGCGATCCTTGCGTTCGACCACCGCGAGCTGCCGCGTCAGCGGCTGGTCGCCGCAGCGCAGGCCGCGACCGTCGGCGTCGGCGAGGCGCGAGATGAAACCCAGGCCGATCCCCGAGGCGACCATCGAGGTGATCGAGGCGATGGCGCGCAGTTCCATGACCAGTGCCGGGGTCACGCCATGCTCGGCGAGCCGGCGGTCGAGCAGCTGCCGCACCGCCGAGCCGCTCTCGAAGGCGATCAACGGCTGGTTGTGGAGGTCCTTCCACAGGAAGCGCCGCTTGCGACCCAGCGGGTGGTCGGGTGGCACCAGCAGCACCAGTTCGTCGACCAGCCAGGGCGTGATTTCCAGCGCCGACGCGGCGTGGCCGGATGGGATCGGCAGGGTGACGACGCCGAGGTCGAGTTCGCCGCTGAGCACCGCCTCGACGATGGTGCGCGAGGGGGCTTCGCGGATCGCGAAGCGGATGCCGGGGTGCTCGGCGTGGAAGCGGCCGATGACCGCCGGTAGCAGACAGGTCGTGCTGGTCGCACCGCCGCCGATCGCCAATGAACCGGTGCGCAGGCTGCCGAGCGCGGCGAGCTGCTCGCGCGCACCATCGAGCGTGGCCAACGCGTCGCTGGCGGCGCGGCGCAAGGTCTCGCCCGCCGGCGTCAGCACCAGGCCGCGGCGCTGGCGGTGGAAGAGCGTGGCGCCCAGCTCGCTCTCCAGGCGCTTGATCTGACCGGACAGCGCGGGCTGGGTGAGGTTGAGCGTCGCCGCGGTCCTGGTCATGTTGCCGAGTTGGGCGAGCAGCAGGAAATGGTGGAGTTGGGTGGTATCCATGGGTCGAAACTATCCTAATGGAGGACGTCTCAGCGATAACGGAAATTTATCGTAGCCGAGCGTGCCCCCGATTGGACCGCCGGTGCGCCCATCCCTAGGATGCTGGACCAGCGAAGGATCTCCCATGCTCCAGGACTACCGCACCCACGTCGCCGAACGCGCCAAGCTCGGCCTTCCGCCCCTGCCGCTCGATCCGGCCCAGACCAAGGAGGTCTGCGCGCTGCTCGAGAAGCCGCCGACCGGCGAACAGGTGTTCCTTCAGCACCTGCTCTGCGACTGCGTCTCGCCCGGGGTCGATCCCGCAGCCAAGGTCAAGGCGACCTGGCTCGGCGCGATCGCCGGAGGTTCCGCGTCCAGCCCGGTGGTCTCGCCCGCCGAAGCCGTCGCCCTGCTCGGGACCATGCTCGGTGGCTACAATGTGCCCTACCTGGTGCGCGAACTCGAGGGTCCGCACGCTGCCGCCGCGGTGCAGGCGCTGATCGGCACCGTACTGATCTTCGACAACTTCACGGTCGTGGCCAAGCTCGCCGAACAGGGCAACGCCCACGCCAAGGCGGTGATCCAGGGCTGGGCCGACGGCACCTGGTTCACCAATCGCCCAGCGCTCGAGGAATCGCTCAAGCTCACGGTCTACAAGATCCCCGGCGAGACCAACACCGACGACCTCAGCCCGGCGCAGCGCGCGTCGAGCCGGCCGGACATCCCGCTGCACGCCCTGTACATGTACGAGATGCGCGATCCGACCTCGAAGGAGCGCATCGCCGAGTTGCGCAAGGCCGGCAAGCGCGTCGCCATCGTCGGCGACGTCTACGGCACCGGTTCGTCGCGCAAAAGCGCCACCAACAGCGTGCTCTGGCACATCGGCGCCGACATTCCCGCCGTGCCCAACAAGCGCACCCGCGGCGTGGTGCTGGGCAGCATCATCGCGCCGATCTTCCTCGACACCTTCCGCGACGCCGGCGGCCTGCCCATCGAGGTCGACATCGGTAAGCTCAACACCGGCGACGAGATCGAGATCCGTCCGCTCGAAGGCAAGCTGCTGCGCGGCGGCGCGGTGCTCTCGACCTTCTCGCTCAAGAGCGAGACCATCCCCGACGAGTACCGCGCGGGCGGACGCACCAACCTGATCATCGGCCGCGCCCTGACCTGGCGCGCGCGCGAGCACCTCGGCCTCGACGCCGGCACCTTGTTCCAGAAGCCGGGCGTGGCCAAGGCCAGCGGCAAGGGCT
Organism: Planctomycetota bacterium; assembly: GCA_013816645.1. Lineage (GTDB taxonomy): Bacteria > Planctomycetota > UBA11346 > UBA11346 > UBA11346 > JACDEC01. Next base: position 1,498 of record JACDEC010000412.1, on the reverse strand, counting down.
TCACCCTGGCGCAGAAGATGGTCGGCCGCGCCTGCGGCGTCGCCGGCGTGCGTCCCGGCACCAGCTGCGAACCGCGCATGTCCTCGGTCGGCAGCCAGGACACCACCGGGCCGATGACCGCCGACGAGATGAAGGAGCTGGCCTGCCTGCGCTTCAACGCCGACCTGGTGATGCAGAGCTTCTGCCACACCGCGGCGTATCCCAACGAGACCGACGTGAAGATGCAGCGCTGGCTGCCCCAGTTCATGGTCGAGCGCAACGGCGTCTCGTTGCGCCCGGGCGACGGCATCATCCACACCTGGATCAACCGCATGATCCTGCCCGATGCGGTCGGCACCGGCGGCGACAGCCACACCCGCTTCCCGCTCGGCATCAGCTTCCCCGCCGGGTCCGGCCTGGTCGCCTTCGCCGCGGCGATCGGCTTCATGCCGCTCGACATGCCGGAATCGGTGCTGGTGCGCTTCAAGGGCAAGCTCCAGCCCGGCGTCACCCTGCGCGACCTGGTCAACGCCATCCCCTGGGTGGCGCTCAAGAGCGGCGACCTGACCCTGGAGAAGAAGGGCAAGAAGAACGTCTTCAACGGCCGCATCCTCGAGATCGAGGGTCTCGAGCACCTGACGCCCGAGCAGGCCTTCGAGTTCAGCGACGCATCGGCCGAACGCTCGGCCGCGGCCTGCGCCTTCAACCTCAGCGAGGCCAGCGTCGCCAGCTACCTGACCTCGAACATCGCGATGCTCACCGCGATGCTCGCCGACGGCTACGGCGCCAAGGAGACCATCGAGCGCCGCATCAAGGCGATGCAGGATTGGCTGGCCAAGCCGTCGCTGCTGCGCGCCGACCAGGACGCGGAATACGCCAAGGTCTTCGAGATCGACCTCGCCACGATCACCGAACCGCTGGTCGCCTGCCCCAACGATCCCGACGCGATCAAGACGCTGTCGGAAGTCGCCAACGAGAAGATCGACGAGGTCTTCGTCGGCTCGTGCATGACCAACATCGGCCACTTCCGCGCTCTGGCCAACGTCTACAAGGTCAGCAAGGCCGAGTACACCAACGCCGTGACCTGGATCTGCCCGCCGACCCGCATGGATGAACTGGTGCTCAAGCAGGAGGGCCACTACGCCCTGTTCGGCAAGGTCGGCGCGCGCCGCGAAGTCCCGGGCTGCTCGCTGTGCATGGGTAACCAGGCCCGCGTGCGCCCCGCCGCCAAGGTCTTCTCGACCTCGACCCGCAACTTCGACAACCGCATGGGCCGCGACGCCCAGGTCTACCTCGGGTCCGCCGAGCTCGCCGCGGTGATCTCGCTGCTCGGGCGCATCCCCACGCTCGAGGAGTACCGCGAGCACATGGCCAAGTGCGTGAACCCGTTCGAAGCCAAGATCTACCGCTACCTCGACTTCACCAAGATGTCGGCGCGTGCGGAGTCGTTCGCGGTGGGGGCGGATTCGTACGCATGAGCTGAGCCACGCCTGAGCCACGCGCGGCACCGCCGCGCGCC
>JACDEC010000411.1 GCA_013816645.1 Planctomycetota bacterium | reverse complement strand
GTCGCCCAGTACTTCCCGCTCTACCAGCGCATGACCATCCGCCGGTTGGCAGCGAAACGCGGCTGGGCCGCGCCCAATGCCGCAGCCGAGGTCACGACCGTGAGCGGCGGAGCGCTCGCCTACCCCAAGGCCGACGTCCCTTTCCCCGCCCAACCGCGGCCGCTCAACGTCGTGCTGATCGCGCTGGAAGGCGCGCGCTTCGACATGCTCGACCCCGCGGTCATGCCGGCGGTGCACGCCTTCGGTGCGCGCCACACCACCTGCCTGCAGCACTACAGCGGGGGCAACGCCACGCGCTTCGGCATCTTCTCGCTGCTCTACGGCATCCACGCGACCTATTGGCAGCAGGTGCTGGCCGAGCGCCGCGGACCGTTCCTGATCCAAGCGCTGGAACGCCTCGGCTACGCCATCGACATCACCAGCTGCACCGATCTCAACTTCCCGGAATTCCGCCAGACCGCGTTCGTCGACGTCCTCGACCGCATCCATGACACCTGGCCGCCGGGCCCGCGCGTCGATCGCGATCGCCTGATGACCGATCGCGTCGTCGACCTAATCGAGAGCAGCAACGAGCCCTTCTTCAGCTTCTCGTTCTACGATGCATCGCATTCCAGCTACCTGTACCCGCCAGAATTCGCGAAGTTCTCCCCGACCCAGACCGATGCCGACGTCGATTTCGTCACCTTGGCGCACGCTGGATCGGTCGACCGCCTGCTCCCGCTGTTCAACCGCTACCGCAACAGCCTGGGTTACGTCGACGCGCAGATCGCTCGGGTGATCGCGGCGCTCGAAGCGCGCGGCATCCTCGACCGCACGGTGGTCGTCATCACCGGCGACCACGGCGAGGAATTCGGCGAGAGCGGCCACTTCACCCACAACAGCGCCTTCGACCGTTGGCAGATCCGGCCGCTGATGGTCGCGCACGTGCCGGGCCTCGCTTCCGGGAGCATCACCACCCCGACCAGCCACATCGACGTGCCGGCGACGATCCTCGCGGCGATCGGCTTCACCGCGCCCTTCGGCGACTGGACCCAGGGTCTGCCCCTGGGTACGGCCACCACGCGCGACCACGTGCTCGCCGTGTCGTGGAATGCCGCGGCGCTGGTCGCGGCCGACGGCTGCATGGTGTTCGGGACCGAAACCTACCGACCGACCATCGACCTGTTCGACGCGGACTACCGACCTGCGAACGACTCCGACGCAGCGCTGCGCCGCTGGCGACCGCTGCTGCCGGAGCTGGCCCGCCAGCTGAGGGAATTCTCGCGCTGATCCGCGCGCGATGGCTGTACGTCCTTGGTGGTGCGTAGGCGCACGCTGATCGTGGCGCGGATAGAATCGTGGGCAGTCGGCGGCGCATCGCCCCGACCGCCACCCGAAAGGACTTCCCATGCTGCACCGCATCGTTCCCGCCCTGGCCGCCCTCGCCCTGATGGCGGGGGCCGCTCCTGCGATGGAGCACGGCACCCCGACTGTCTCCCCGACCACCGAGAGCACCGCATCCGTCGCCCAGCAGGACCGCGCGTTCCTCACCGCCGCCGCGGCCAACGGCCAGTTCGAGGTCGAGAGCTCGCAACTCGCGTTGCTCAAGGGCCTGGACGAGCACCATCGCACGTTCGCCGAGCAGATAGTCAGGGACCATCAGGTCGCCAACGACCAGCTCGCGCGGATCGCCCAGGACAAGGGCGTCACGCTCAGCAGCACGCTCGACGAGCGGCACACCGCGCGCCTGGACGCCCTGCGCGCCGCAGAGGGCAGCGACTTCGCGGCCACGTACCACCAGTCCCAGAAGCAGGCGCATGACGAGGCGATCGCGCTGTTCGAGCGCCAGAGCCGGGAAGGCAGCGACCCCGAGCTCAAGCGCTTCGCCGCCGAGACCCTGCCCACGCTGCGCATGCACCAGCAGCACCTGCAGATGCAGGGCAGTCAGAGCGGCATGAGCGGATCGCAGGGCGGCAGCAGCCCGGCCGAACGCAGCGCCTGGGAAGCGGACGCGCGCGCCAGCCGAGAAGCCAGCCAACGGTCGCAGCGGGACGTCAACGCCAGCGAGCTGAACACCGACCAGAAAGGCGCGGAGATCCAGCTCGATCAGCGCCACGACGGTCAGGATGTCGAAGGCGCGAAGGAACCATTCGACCAGGAAGGCGCCGGTTCGGGTTCGAGCCAGGGCATGGGAGACATGGGAGACATGGACGACCAGCTGAACACCAGCGAGAAGGGCGCCGAGATGCATCTGCAGCAGCACCAGGGGACCTGGGAGCAGGGTGCCAAGGCCCCCTTCGACCAGGAGTCCACCGAGGGGCAGGAGTCCACCCAGGGCCAGGAGCCGGTGCTGAACACCAGCGAGAAGGGCGCCGAGATGCATCTGCAGCGCAACGAGCAGGAGACCGAGGAGCACGGCGCCAAGGCGCCGTTCAACGACCGCGAATCGACCTCCGGCGAATGACCCGGGCGCAAGCGCTCGCACTCGCGCAGGCGCAGCCAGACAGCCAGACAGACAGACAGCCAGCCAGACAGACAGACAGACAGAGAAGATGCAGCGGGCGACCCCTCGGGGTCGCCCGCTGCGTTTGCAACGCCTCGACGTCATTGCACGCGGGCCCGACATGCCACCATCCCGTGGTGCGCATCATCCCTCTCCAGTCGGGCAGCGCCGGCAACAGCTGCCTAGTCGAGAGCGACGGCATCCGCCTGCTGTTCGACGCGGGCATCAGCGCTTCGCGGGTGGCGCGGCGCCTGGCCGACCACGGCATCGACGCGCGCAGCCTCGACGCCGTGATCATCTCGCACGAGCACAGCGACCACGTCGGCGCGGCCGGGGCGCTGGCCCGCCGCTTCTCGGTTCCCGTGCACATCACCGAGCCGACCTGGAAACGCGCGGCGCGTGCCTTCGCCGCCGGTGATCCCGTACGCTTCTTCCGCGCCGGCGAGACCCTGCGCTTCGCCTCGACCTACGGCACCATGTCAGTGGAGACCCTGCCGACCCCGCACGACGCGGTGGACGGCGTGGTCTTCGTGGTCGACGACGGCCACGCGAGGCTGGGCATCATGACCGACTTCGGCCACGTATTCAGCGGGCTCGAAGCCGCGCTGCGCACCTGCGATGGAGCGTTGATCGAGAGCAACTACGACGATGACCTGCTCGAGCGCGGGCCGTACCCGGCATTCCTCAAGCGCCGCATCTCCGGACCGGGCGGGCACATCTCCAACCGCGAATCCGCGGCCCTGATCGCGGCCCACGGCGCGCGCCTGCGTTGGGCCTGCCTGGCGCACCTGTCGGCCACCAACAACCGGCCCGATCTCGCCTGCGCAGCGTACCGTGACGCGCTGGGATCGTCCCTGCCGCTGCGCGTCGCCGATCGCGGGCTGTGCAGCGCGCCGCTCGAGCTGTGACGCGCATGGACACCATCGCGGTCGAAGCCATGACCTGGCGCGGGCTGCCGGCTTGGCGTCTGACCGGCAGCGCGCTCGAACTGGTGGTGAGCGGGATCGGCGCGCACCTCGCCGCCATCCGCCTGCGCGGCGAACATCTCAATCCCCTGTGGCAGCCGCCATGGCCATCCGCCGAACCAGCCGGCGTGGGCGATGGACAGGGCTGGGGAAACGGACCCGAGGCGCCGCTGCTCGCCGGCATCTGCGGGCACAACCTCTGCCTCGACCGCTTCGGCGCGCCGTGGCCGGGCGAGGTCAGGCCGCTGCAC
>JACDEC010000410.1 GCA_013816645.1 Planctomycetota bacterium | reverse complement strand
GCCGCGCCCTGCGACGCCGGCGGTTTCGTCGCCTGGTTCGAACGCCTGGCGCTGGTCGGGCCCGGGCAGGGCGACGCGCTGTTCCCGTGGCTGGCCGAGCGCGCGAGCATGGACGAGATGCGCTGGCTCCTCGCCCAGGAGATCGCCGGCGAGGCCGGGTTCGACGACCTGCTCGCCCTCGCCCAATTACGCCTGCCCACCCGCGCCCGGCTCGAGGTCGCGCGCAACCTGTGGGACGAGATGGGCCGCGGCCACGCCATCGGCATGCACGGGCCGCTGCTCACCCGGCTGACCGATCGCCTGGCGGTGCCGATCGGGGAACCGGTCTGGGAGGCCCAGGCGCTGGCCAACCTGATGGTCGCGCTGTGCGCCAACCGCCGCTTCGCCTGGCAGGCGCTCGGCGCGCTGGGAGTCATCGAGTTGACCGCGCCGACCCGGGTCGGGTTGGTCGACCAGGGTCTGCAGCGGCTGGGCGTCGACAGCGACGGACGCCGCTACTTCTCGCTGCACGCGGTGATCGATCGCGCCCACGGGCGCGCGTGGATCGACGAAGTCATCCACCCCCTGGTCGCCGAGGATCCGTCGCGCGCCCGGCCGCTCGCCGAGGGCGCGCTGATGCGCCTCGAAGCGGGCCGGCGCTGCTTCGCGCGCTACCGTGCGCACTTCTCGATCGGCTAGCAGGCTGCTGAAAACAGCAGCCTGCTACGCGTTCGGATTTCGCGGGGCGCTGGCGCGCCTATTTTCCGCCAAATCCTCAGGCTACGACTCTTTGTTTCGGGGGACTGCGTCCCCCGGGCCCCCCGCAGGCACGCTGCTAGCGGCGGGCCGATCGCTCAGCCGAGCAGGCCGAGACGGCGCATGGTCGCGCCCTCGCCGGCCACGAAACGATCGCCGATGTCGGTGCGGTAGCGCAGGTTGGGCGCCACCACCTCCGCGGCGAGCGCGTAGGCCGCGCGTTGCGCGCTGGGCACGTCCTCGCCGCGACCGGTCGCGACCATGAGGTACCCGAGCAGCCCGGCGGCGACGAGCTGGCCATCGCGCAGCGCGACCTCGGCGTAGTGCAGCCGTTCGCGCTCATCGGCGGCGAGCTCGCGGCGGAACAGCACCGGCATGCCGTCGGACAATTCGGCGTGGCCATAAGGATGCGGGAAGGGCGGCACGGTCAGCACCACGCCGACCGCGAAACCGGGATGGGTGGCGATCGGCTCGCCGCGCCCGGCGAGCAGCTTGGCGAAGATCGCGTCCCAGGGTTCGGCGTGCAGCGCGGAGAGGATGGCGTAGCCGGGGTAGCCGAAGCGGCAGGTGAACTCGAGCGGCCAGATGCCCTGGTCGTTGACGATGGTGTTGCAGTTGATGTAGCCGACGTAGCCGCCGGCCCTCAGCGCAGCGGCCAAGGGCGCGAGGGTGCGCGCGAACAGCGGCTGCCAGCCGCGGTAGGTCACCAGCGTGCCCATCTCGCCGGTCAGCTCGCCCATCTCGCCGGCGAAGAAGCGTTTGTGCTCCCAATCCAGGCAGACCGGTTCGAGGAAGCGCGCGCCGTCGAAATAGGCGCCGACCCCGACCTCGACGCCGGTCAGATGGTCCATCAGCACGAAGTCGGGCGGGGTGCCGCTCCAGCGCCGGCGGTAGCCGTCGAGCAGCGCGACGAGGTCGCGCCCATCGTCGAGCTGGCCGACGTAGTTGTGGGTGGAGGGGAAGCGGCTGCCGTTGTACTTGTAGACGTAGCGTCGGGGGCGGCCGCGGATGAAATCGATGGCGTCGCCGTAGCTGGTGAACGGCTGGACCGGCGCGGTCGGCAGGCCGATCGCGCGCAGCGCGGCCTGGCCGAAGGCGCGGTCCTTCTCCAGGCGATCGCCGTAGGCCGAGCCGCCGATCACCCGGTAGCCCCTGGCGCGCAGGCGATCCTGTTCGACGCCGAAGGATGCGGTCTCGACTAGGATCACGCCGTCGTCGCCGGCCTCGCGGATCCACGCGAGCTGCGCGCGCCAGTCGTCGACGCGCTCGACCAGCCCGGCGAGGATGCCGTGCGCGTCGGGGTCGCCGACGTGGACGCGCACCTGGTGCCCGCGCGCGGCCAGGGACAGGTAGAGCGAGCCGAGGTCGTTCCACTCGCCGATGCCGAGGAAGCGCATCCCCGCACCCTTGCGCCGTACCGGGCGGGCGAACCGAATTCCCGGAGCGTCTCTACAGGCGTGCGCGTCCCAGGTGCGCCTGCCGTCGCGGCGAGTGCTCTGACCATCGCCCCCGCCGACGATCGCAGCGTTGCAGCTGGCTGCTTTACCGCGATCGATGGCAGGACGGTCGGCAAGGTCTCCCGACCATCGCCACGGAGCCACCCATGCCCAAACGCCCGCCGAAATCCTCACCCAAGCCTTCGCCCGCCGCTAAGCCCACGAACGGCAAGCGTTCCGCCAAGGACGCCCAGCTCGAGCCGCACCGCGAAAGCCCGGATGGCCAGTTCCTGACCACCGACCAAGGGCTGCGCGTCGCTTCGACCGACGACTCGCTGAAGGCCGGCGAGCGCGGGCCGACCCTGCTCGAGGACTTCCACCTCCGCGAGAAGATCATGCGCTTCGACCACGAGCGCATCCCCGAGCGCGTGGTCCACGCCCGCGGCGCGGCGGCGCACGGGCACTTCCAGGTCTACGAATCGCTGTCGCGCTGGACCAAGGCCGCGTTCCTCAACGACACCGCGGTCAAGACCCCGGTGTTCGTGCGCTTCTCGACCGTGGTCGGCTCGCGCGGCTCGGCCGACACCGTGCGCGACGTGCGCGGCTTCGCCGTCAAGTTCTACACCAGCGAAGGCAACTTCGACCTGGTCGGCAACAACATGCCGGTCTTCTTCATCCAGGACGGCATCAAGTTCCCCGATCTGGTGCACGCGGTGAAGCCCAATCCGCGCACCGAGATGCCCCAGGCGGCATCGGCCCACGACAGCTTCTGGGACTTCGTCTCGCTGACTCCCGAAACCGCGCACATGGTGATGTGGGTGATGTCCGACCGCGCGATCCCGCGCAGCTACCGGATGATGGATGGCTTCGGCGTCCACACCTTCCGGCTGATCGACGCGGCCGGCAAAGCGCGGTTGGTCAAGTGGCACTGGAAGCCGCTGCTCGGCGCGCACGCCCTGGTCTGGGAGGAGGCCCAGCAGATCGCCGGCAAGGACGCGGACTACCACCGCCGCGACCTCTTCGAAGCCATCGAGGCCGGACAGCCCGCGGAGTACGAGCTCGGCCTGCAAATCGTCGACGAGGCCGACGCGCTCAAGTACGGCTTCGACATGCTCGACGCCACCAAGCTGCTGCCCGAGGAGCTCGTGCCGATCGAACGGGTCGGCAAGCTGACCCTCGACCGCAACCCCACCAACTTCTTCGCCGAGGTCGAGCAGGTCGCCTACTGCGTCGGCAACGTGGTGCCGGGCATCGACTTCACCAACGACCCGTTGCTGCAGGCGCGGCTGTTCTCGTACCTCGACACCCAGATCACCCGGCTGGGTGGCCCGAACTTCGCCGAGCTGCCGATCAACCGCCCGATCGCCCCGGTGCACAACAACCAGCACGACGGCTTCGCGCGCCAGACCATCAACGGCGGCGCCGCCAACTACCTGCCCAACTCGATCGCCGAGGGCTTCCCCTAGCCGGCCACGCCCGCCGAAGGCGGCTACGCGCACCACGCCGAGCGTGTCGATGGCCGGGTGATCCG
>JACDEC010000409.1 GCA_013816645.1 Planctomycetota bacterium | reverse complement strand
AGCCGGTGATGATGAGCGACGACACCGGCGCGCAGGACGCTCTGGTCGACCTCGGGCGCAAGCTCAAGGAGGTCGTGCCCAAGCCCGCGGCGCGCGCGCCAGCGGCCCCGGCCGCGCCGTTCGAAGAAGCGAGCGGCGCCCAGGTGGTGATCTCGCCGACCGCCAAGTTCAACAAACTGCCATCTGCAGCGCCGGACGACGATCACCCCGCCGATGGCGGCACCGGAAAGGTCGGCATCGTCGGCCAGGACGGCAAGCTCGACATCGGCGCGTCGATCCGCAGCAAGGCCAAGACAGTCCGGGCATCTGAGCTCGCAGCGCGGCATGACCGCGTGCGCGTGCTCAACATGAACACGATCAAGGGCCTCATCCAGGAGGCCGTCGCCGAGGCGATGCAGCACATCGGCGCGTCGATCGGCGAGACTGAGCGCAAGCGCCTGCTCGAAGAGGCCGAAGCCAACTTCCAAGAGAAGCTCAAGGCCTTCCAGGCCGAGAAGTCCGGCAGCGAAGAGAAGGCCAAGCGGCTCCAGGACCAGCTGCGCATGGCTCAAGACCTGCTCGAGCAGGAGCGCAAGCGCACGGTCTCGAAAGACCAGTTCACGGTGTCCGCAGCGGGCATGGGCGAGATCGAGGAACGGCTGCGCCGCGTCCTCGACCACGCCATCGCCACCGGCAACGTCTCGCCCGAGCTCGAGGCCAAGCTGCGCGAGATGATCGCGCACATCCTCGACACCGAGCGCGAGCGCATCAAGGCCCAGGAACTCGAGGCCCAGAACGCGCAGATCGACCTGCTGCAGAAGAAGATCCAGCGCCTGGCCGGCTCGCTCGAAGAGACCGAGCGCCAGCGCAACGAGGCCCAGCAGCTGGCCGCGGCGCTCGAGGCCCAGGGCGGCGGCCTGCGCGGCGTGATGGTCGCCGGCATCAACGACAGCGATGCCCAGAAGAAGCGCAAGCTGGCGCTGATGAAGGAGATCCTCGACATCAACCGCAGGATGCGCGAAGAACTCGGCGTCGACTACGTCCGCGACGACGCGGCGGTGGCCAAGATCCAGGCGGAGATGGCCAAGCTCCCCGACTTCGTGAAGTCTTCCGAACCGGTCGCGCCGGTACCGACCAACTCGGCCGCCGAGCTGGCCACCGCCGCCGCCGAGCGCGGCGAAACCGCGGCCGATGCCGATGCAGATGCCGAGGACGAAAACGCCCCGATCATCAACCCGGACGACGAGCCCTGGGAGGTCAAGCCCATCCAGGTGAAGTCCGACGCGGAGCGCGACGAAGCCAAGCTCGGCGTGAAACGGATCAATGTCGGCGCCAAAGCCCCACCCCCGCTGGAAAAGAAGCAAGCCTCTGCGAGCACCAAGTCCGCGGGTGATACGGCTGTTACGGATTCGTCCGCCGCCGTTGACCCCGACGACCAGGCTTGGGAAGTTCAGCCCATGCAGACCCAGGCTCCCGGCGCGGTGAAGAAGATCAACGTCGCCGCCAAGGAACCGCCCCCTCTCGAACGCAAATCCAAGCCGGGAACCTGATCGACTCGTCGACCAACACCGGCATCGCCTTCAACCCCAAAAAACGCAGGAGTTATCATGGCCGAGAACGAAACCATCTATCTGGGCATCGACCTGGGTACCAGCCGCACTTCGATCACTTCGTCCAATGGACAGCGCGAGACCGTCTGGTCGTACGTCGGCTATCCGAAGGACCACGTGTCGCGCAAGAAGATGGGCGGCCGCGACATCATCTACGGCCAGGAAGCCCTCGAGAATCGCCTCGCCTTGAACCTGCACCGCCCCCTCGCTGGCGGTTCGATCAAGCACAAGGGCGCCAAGGACAGCTCCGAGACCAAGAAGGCCATCAAGGACCTGCTCGAGTACGTGGTCAGCCTCGCCAAGGCCCCCAAGGGCGCGACCATCTACGCGGTGATCGGCGCCCCGGCCGAAGCCAGCACCGAAGGCAAGGCCACCATCCTCGAAGCCGCCTCGAACTGCATCGACAGCGTGATCGTCTGCTCCGAGCCGTTCGCCGTGGCCTACGGCCTCGACTTCCTCGATGACACCCTGGTCATCGACATCGGCGCGGGCACCACCGACCTCTGCCGCGTGCACGGCACCATGCCGGCCGCCGACGACCAGCGCACCCACGAGATCGCTGGCGACTACGTCGACCAGAACCTCGCCAACCTGATCAAGGAGAAGCACCCCGAGGCGCAGTTCTCGATCAACATGGTTCGCAACATCAAGGAGCGCCACGGCTCGGTGAGCCCGCGCATGGAAGAGGCCATCGAGACCCTGCCGGTCGCCGGTAAGCCGACCAAGTTCAATCTCACCGAGATCGTCTACAAGGCCTGCTACTCGATCGTGCCCCCGACGGTCGCCGCGCTGCAGGACCTGATCGCCACCTACGATCCGGAATTCCAGGCCAAGATGCGCAACAACGTGCTGCTCGGCGGCGGCGGCTCGCAGATCCAGGCGCTCGGCCTGGCCATCGAGAAGGCGCTCGAAGAGTACGGCGGCGGCAAGGTGACCACCGTCGAAGAGCCGCAGTACGCCGGTTCGAACGGCGCGCTCAAGATCGCGCTCGACATGCCGGAGGAGTACTGGAAGGAATTCCGCTCCAACAAGAACCTCGCCGCGCAGGGCATGAACGCCATCGCCCCCGACGGCAAGAAGCAGGAAGCCAAGGGTAACTGACCCGGCTTGGCCTGTGCGAGAACCCCCGCGCCGAAGGCGCGGGGGTTTTTGCGTTTCAGGGGACCTAGCACACGACGGCTGTGCGCGAGTCAGGACGCGGCGTGGCACCCGGCCCCAGCGAACCGTAGCCTGGCGACATGCCGGTCAGATCAGCCAAGCCGCGCCATCGCGTGCGTCGACTGTCCTCGTGGACGGAATTCCGCGAACTGGTCACCGGCGGTGCATACGCGACCTGGGCATTCCGCGGCCAGCACGACGCCGCCCTGCCGCTCTCGACCTCGTTGTACCGCCACCTCGCCGCCTTCGGCGTCGACCGTCGCGCCTGGGCCCACCAGGAGGAGCGCATCGCGCGCATCTTTCGTCGCAAGGCGCACAACTACCTCCGGCACGTCCCGCCACCAGACGACCACTTCCAGTGGCAGGCGCTGATCGAGCACCACGGCGGGCCGACGCGGCTGCTCGACTTCACCTGGTCACCGTGGGTCGCCGCGTTCTTCGCGCTGCAGAGCGCGACCCATGATTCAGCGGTGTGGGCGGTCGATCCGGCGGCGGTGCTGCGCATCGCCCGTCGAGTCGCGGGCGGCGGACGCTCGCTGCCCGCCGATCGCATCGATCCCCGCCATCCCGAGAACTACCGTCGGCACTTCCAGGCATCGCGACGCGCCTTCGCCTGGATCGGCGAGCCCGAGACCATGAACGCGCGGCTGGTGGCGCAGTCCGGGACCTTCGCGATGACCAGCATCATCGACCGGACGCTCGAGGACATCCTCGGCGCGCACGATCCCGCCTGCGTGGTCGAACTCGTGCTGCCCGCGCGCCTGCGCGACAGCGGACTACGCGAGCTGTACGTGATGAACATCACCCACGCGACGCTGTTCCCGGATCTCGACGGTCTCGCGCGCTCGCTCGCCTACGAGCTCGAATTCCATTGGGCATTCGACCCGCGCACCATGCGTGCGTTGGGCAAGGTGCCCAGACCCTACCGGGAGCTCGCCAGCGATTGATCGCTGAAGGGCTACTT
>JACDEC010000039.1 GCA_013816645.1 Planctomycetota bacterium | reverse complement strand
GTTTCAGAGGGGCGTCCCTCATAACAAGAAACCCCACCGTTTCCGGTGGGGTTTTTATGGTTGCGGGGGAAGGATTTGAACCTCCGACCTTCGGGTTATGAGCCCGACGAGCTACCAGACTGCTCTACCCCGCGTTGTGGGAGGCGCACCTTATGGGGAGCAGGGGGGCTGTCAAATGGCCGATCCCCAGACCCCTGCAGGCCTTCTGGCAGCGGCGCTGTGGCCTTCCGGCGGCGGCGCAGAGGCCTTCCGGCAGCAGCCCAATAAGGCTGCCTGGCGGTTCATGGTGCTCTCATGGGCGATGCGTAGGATCGGCGGTGGAAACCGGGGAGACCTCGCCATGCGTCCCATGTTCGCCTTGCTGGTCCTCGTCGCGCTTGCGCTCGCGCCCGCCTTGTCCGCCGCGGCGGTGGTGACCTCCACCGCGAGTGTCACCGAGCGCTACCAGGTCTGGGTGCCGGGGTACTGGCAGGCCTCCGGCACCAGCAGCGTCTGGGTGAATGGCCACTACACCACCCACGCGCGCACCGTGCAGGCGCCGCCGCCGGCGACCTGGGTCGCGGAACGGTACGTCGATCAGGGCGGGCAGCGTTACTACTACGCGGGCTACTGGTCGAATCAGTCGTGCCCGGCCCCGGTGGTGGTCGTGTACCGTCAGCCGGCCCCCGTTTACGTGGCAGCCCCCGTGTACGTCGCGCCGCCACCGGTCTACGTCGCCCCGCGCGTGGCGGTGAGCATCGGCATCGGCCACCACGGCTATCACGACGGCTATCACGGGAATCACGGTGGCCACCACGGGTACCACGGTGGCCACCATGGATACCATCATGGCCACGCAGGGCATCATCGTCGCCACGAGGGCGTGCATGTCGGCCTGCCGCTGCCGCGCCTGCCCTCGCTGCATCACGCCCTGCCCAGGCCGTCGCGGCACCTCCCGGATCCGCTGGGCATCTTCCGACACGATCCACTGCATCTTTTCCGCCGCTGACCGGGCGTCATCGCGAGGGCGATGCCCTGGGTGCGCGGCTGCTGGAAAGCCTGATGACGGGCAGGCTGCGCCCACCATAGTCGCGCCGCATGACCAGCGGACGCCTGCACGGCGAAGTCGTCTATCTCTACGCCTTCGACATCGCCTATGAGATGCGCCGCGAGCCGGTCAGCACGCTGCTCGGGCAGCCGGTCGTGCCCTACGCGGTCGACACCGGCAAGCGCAATCCGAAGCAGCTGTCGTTCTATCGCCCGCAGATGGCGCGTCTGCCACCGGTCGAACGCCGCGGTCCGCACGGCGTGGTGCGCATCGAACGCACGATCAAGCTGCTGCCGGTCGGCGCCTTGAGCGTGACCGTGCGCGTGCCGTTCGCGGTCGACCGCTTCGAGGATCTGATCGCCTACCACGATCTGATGATCGGCGACCGCTCGTTGACCGAGGAGGTCCGCGCGCTGGTCGAAGAGGCGCGGCAGGAGCTGAGACCGATGCTGATCTCGCCGAACGCCGAGCTCGGCGACGAGGAGGCCTATACCATATTCGTGCTCGCCAACCCCCCGACCGGGGAAGGCGGACATTTCCGTTCCGAGCCGTGGCTGCGCGAGCAACGCCGCGCTATCGCCGCGCTGCTCACCCAGGAGGACGACCCCGTCCATCTCTCCGATCAGGAGGTCGAGGAATCGACCGCCCGTTACCTGACGTACTACGACCACGACCTGGTGGTCGTCGACTGGGACGCGGCGCTGGTCATCGAGTCGCCGGAATCGAGCGAGCAATCGCTGTTCATCATGGAGCTCGCCAACGTCCAGCTCGCCGAGCTCGAAGCCTACGACCACATCCTCGACCAGGCGGTCGATCGCACCTACCGCGACGTGATGACCCCGGCATGGTTCACGGTGCGCCGTTCGCTGCACGACCTGCGCGAACTGCGCATCGACCTCTCGCGCCTGAGCGACGAACTCGAGAACATCAGCAAGTTCTTCGGCGATTGGCATCTCGCCCGGCTCTACGCCGCGATCTCCGATCGCTTCCACCTGCGCGACTGGCATCGCAGCATCGACGGCAAGCTGCGCACCATCGACGAGATGTACCAGCTCGCCAAGCAGGACGTGCACGGCCGCTGGATGCTGGTCCTCGAAGTGTCGATCGTGCTGCTCTTCGTCGTCGACATCGCCTTCATCTTCACCGGGAAATAACCTTTTGGTCGTTCGTCCAATGATCGACGCGACACGAGTACCGGCCGCAGCGAGCCAGGAGCGTCAGCGACAGCGAGCAAGGGCTGGGGGGCAGCGCCGCAGGCGCGTTCGCGGGGGGAGACCATCCCCCGCGTCAGCGAGCCAGGAGGCGGAGCCGACAGCGAGCGTCTGTAAAAAGTCCTATTCGATGCCCCGGCACAACGCCTGGAACAGCCGCTCGCGCAGCGTCGAACCCCAGGCGAAGCCGCGGGCGGTACCGCGGTTGAGCAGGATGGCGAAGCACACGCGGCCGCCCTTGCGCGGACGGTCGAGGTAGCCGGCGAGGTTGCTGGCGATCGCCAGCGATCCCGTCTTGACGTAGCCCTTGACCGCGCCCGAGTCCTCGCGCTTGAGCGTCGAGACGTACTCGGCGGCCATCGGCGAAGTGTGGATCGACCAGAGCAGGCGGGCGAAGAAGTCGGCGCAGGCGACGTTGTCGTAGCTCAGGCCGCAGCCGTCGAGCACCGTGTAGCCGCTGACGTCGGGGCCGACCAGTTCGCGCAGCACGGTGTCGACGGCGGTGCAGCCGGCGCTGATGCTGCCTTCGCCGACGCGGGCCACCCCGAGCTGCCGCAGCAGCATCTCGCCGTAGAAGTTCTGGCTGCGCACGTTGAGGATGGTCAGCGCCGGCAGCAGGTCGTGCGAGGTCGCGACCAGCACCGGAGCATCTGCCGGCACCGCGCCGAGCCGGACCTTGCCGCCGACGGCGATGCCCGCGCCGACCAGGATGCTGCGCAGGTGGTCGCCGGTGAGCAGGTCGGGATCGCTGTGGATCGCGACCTCGAACCAATCCGAGGCGCGGCTGTAGCTGCCGCTCACGGTCACGGTGTTGGCGTTGGGATCGCGCGAGACGGTGATGTTGCTGTCGCCACGGGTGGCGACGGTCTTGGTCAGATTGCGCACCACCACCCGCGACGAGCGCGGGCGCAGCTGGACGGTGCAGGGCTCGCCCGCGCGGGTCGGCACCACCCGCACCTCGATGCAGTTGTCGTTCCAGGCGAAGGCGCTGGCCGGCGCGCTGTACCAGCGCTGCTGGTTCTCGGGGTCCTGCGGATAGGTGTCGGGACGGATCGGGCCGCTGAAGCGCGAGCCGTCGATGACGATGTCCCCGGCGATGCGGGTGATGCCACGTGCCTTGAGCGCCTGGGCCCACTCGACGAAGGCACGATCGGGGTCCTGGTCGTAGAAATGCTCGTCGAGGCAGGGGTCGCCGCCGGCGATCACGCCGAGCTGGGGACAGACGCCGTCGCGGGGGGATCCGCCCATCGCCACCAGGGTGGTCGACATGGTGTAGGTCGAGCCGAACTGATGCAGAGCGCAGGCCGACACCGTCAACTTGACCAGCGACGCCGGGCTCATGGGCACGCCACCATGCGCGCTGTACAGTAACTTCTGGCGGTCGAGGTCGAACACCACCACCGCCGCCTTGCCGCCGCTGGGTACGGTACCCAACAGTTTGTCGACACTCGACTTGAGGTCGGCCGCCGAGAGCGACGCGGCAAGCAGCCAGACGATGCACGATGCCTTCATGACGACCATGCCCCGCATTGTTCGATCTCCGCCCTGCTTGCCAAGGTGTCGCGTGGCCTGATCCTACGGCGATGGCCCAGACCCTGCCATGTCCGCAATGCAAGCGCCCGGTCGGCTTGGCGGGTACGTCGCGTCCGGCGACCTTCCCGTTCTGCTCGGGGCGCTGTCGCACCCTGGACCTCGGCGCCTGGGCCGATGGTCGCCACGTCATCGCCGGCAAGACCCTGTTCCCCGAGCCCGATGACGGCGACGACGCCGATCGATGATCCGGCTGCGCATCCTCCACCTGGTCTCGCCCTGCGACGGCAGCCTCGCCGCCGCTGGGGCGCTGCACCTCATGAACTGGCTGGTCGACAATGGCCATGACACCGCGCTGCTCACCACCGGCGGCGATCGCCTGCACGAGGTCGACCCCAAGGCGATCGAGATCATCCGCTACCAGCCCCGGCCGCTGACCTGGCTGCTCGGCGGCAAGCGCGAATTCGTGCGTCGCGTCGAAGGCTGGAACCCCGATCTGATCCACGTCCACCACCTCGAATCGCTGCCGGTCGCGCTGGCCGCGGCGCGGGCGTTGAGCCTGCCGGTGGTGGCCAGCGCCGATGGGCTGGAACCCGAGCACCTCGCCCCGCCCGTCCTCGATCCGCTGGTCGCCTGGGTGACCGTGCCCAGCGAGGTCCACCGCGCCCACTTCGTCAGCCGCCTTGGCATCCCCCGCGACAAGGTCGCGGTGATGCCGGTCGGCGTCGACTTGCGCCGGGTCACCGCGCAGCTGCAGCGACTCGAGGATCAGCCGCCGGTCATCGGCTTCGTCGGCGACCTCGCGCTGTCCGCCGGGGTCGGTGACCTGATCGAAGCGCTGGGGGTGCTGCGCGCGGCGGATGTCGCCTGCAGCGCCGTGCTCATCGGATCCGGCCCCGACGAAGCCGTGCTGCGCGCGCGCGCGCAGGAACTGGGGCTCGACGCCAGCATCCGCTTCCGTCCGCGCGACGCGTCGCTCGGCGAACTGGTCTCGGGCATCGACCTGCTGGTCAATCCCGCCCACCAGGATCAGCTTGCGCCGGTGGTGCTCGAAGCGATGGCCGCCGCGCGTCCGGTGGTCGCCGCTGCCGGCGGCGGCGTGACCGAGCTGGTCCACGACGGCAAGACCGGCCTGCTCGTACCGCCGCGCGACGTAGCGGCGCTGGCCGCCGCGCTGCGCACGCTGGTCGTCGATCGCTCGCGCATCCGCGCCTTGGGCCAGGCCGCGCGTTCGCTGGTCGCTGAACGTTTCGACCTCAACCTGATCGGCCAGGTCGCGCAGGAGCTCTACCGGCACGCCGCTGCCGGGCTGGCGACCTCCAGCGCGCGCGCCGAAGGGGCATCGGTCTACCGACGCATCACCGACAAGCACCGCAGCTGAACGTACCTCTGCGTTCCCCGCGGGGTGCGGGGGGTCCGGGGTTGCGGGAATGGGCCAGCTGGCGACGATCCGCGTGCCGTGATCGCGTTCATCTCCGATCTCCATGCCAACCTGCCGGCGCTCACCGCCGTGCTGCGCGACATCGATTCGCTGGGCACGGTGCAGCGCATCTACTGCCTGGGCGACGTCATCGGCTACGGCCCGCAACCGCTCGAGTGCCTCGATATCGCCGCCAAGCGCTGCAAGCTCATCCTGATGGGCAACCACGAGCACGCCGTGCTCTATGGCGCCTACGGATTCCATCCCGCCGCCAAGCGCGCGATCGACTGGACCCGGCAGGTGCTGCAGCACGTCGCGCCGATGGCCGAGCGCAAGGCGGTCTGGCAGTTGCTGGAAGGGCTGCCCAATCGCCATGAGTTCGACGATGTGCTGCTGGTGCACGGCAGCCCCCGCGATCCGGTCATGGAGTACGTGCTCGAGAGCGATCTCTGGGAAGGTTCGGATCCCACCAAGATCGATGAGATCTTCGCCTCGTTCCGCCGGCTGTGCTTCATCGGCCACACCCACCGCCCGGGCATCTTCACCGAGGACCGCTGCTTCCTGCCGGCCGCCGACGTCGCCGACGGCTACAACGTCGCGGATGGCGCGCGCTACCTCATCAACGTCGGCTCGGTCGGCCAGCCGCGCGATCGCGATCCGCGCTCGTGCTACACGCTGTTCAGCGGCGATGCCGTGTACTTCCGCCGCGTGGCCTACGACATCGACGCGACCATCGCCGAGTTCGCCAAGGTGCCGGACCTCGATTCGCGCCTGTCCGAGCGGTTGTCGCGGGGGGAATGACGAAGCGGGCGGGAGGGGCTCGCTTCCAGCGCCCCCCGCTGCACCCCAATGCCCCTGCTGGGAACCCCCGCCCCGGCTTGCAAACCCTCCTCCCGAGCTAGTTTGCCTGCCGCGCACGGCGGTCCTCGCCGCGCGGCCTCAGAAGGATCTGCATGGCACAGGCCGAGTCGCGGGTGGTGTTGACCAACAAGATGGGACTGCACGCCCGTCCGTCGACCCAGATCGCGACCACCGCGGGGCGTTTCGCCGCCAGCGTGACCATCGCCAAGGATGGCCTGGTCGTCGACGCCAAGAGCGTGCTCGAGCTGCTCATGCTCGCCGCCGAGTGCGGTTCGGAACTGGTCGTCACCGCCGATGGGGACGACGCCGACGCGGCGGTCAAGGCGTTGGCCACCCTCATCGAGGGCCGCTTCGGTGAGATCGACGTCGACAGCTGAACGCCGCCCCGGCGATGCCCTGGCCCTCGCGGTCGCCACCGCGGGCGGCATAGGCTTCTGCCGTCCCGGCCCTGGCACCTGGGCGAGCGCGGCCACCGCGGCGGTCGCCTGGGGGGTCTGCCACGTGCTACCGGGGTGCTCGCATCCGCTGGGCTGGTCGGTCGCGGCGCTGATCGCGATCGTCGCCGGTCTCGTCGCCTGCCCCGCGGCCTGTCGCCGTCTGGGGCGCGGCGATCCGTCCGAGGTGGTGATCGACGAGGTGGCCGGGGTGCTCGCAGGACTCGCGGTGATGCCCGCACACCTATTCGAACACGCTCCGGCGAGCGCCTGTCTGCTGGTCTTTCTGTTGTTCCGCGTGTTTGACATCGCCAAGCCGCATCCAGTATCCTCCTTGGAGGCATTGCCAGGAGCTATCGGCATAATGGCCGATGACGTCGCTGCCGGATTGTTGGCTGGCTTCATCGCCGCCGCGCTCCTGCACTGAGTTCCGGGCGAAGAGGACCCATGGCCAAACGAGGGGCATCGAGCGGACGCATTTCGGTGAAGACCACCGTGCGCAGGAACTCGCCCCAGACGACGGCGGCCCAGACCTCGTCACGTGCCGGATCCGGCAACGTCACTCGGGTGACCCGTGGGGGTACCGAGCGCCACACCGTCGACCAGGGCAGTGGCAAGCGCGCACCCGGACGGTCGCGCGGCATGGGCCTGCGCACCAAGTTCATGCTGGTGCTCGCCGGCGTCACGGTGGTGGTGCTGGTCGGTCTGGGTGCGTCGATGGCGACCACCACCAACCGTTTCCTCTTCAGCCAGAAGCAGCAGGACGGCATCGAGATCGCCCGCGTCGCCGCGCAGCTCGGCCTGGCGGTCAACGACCGGCTCAACGCCGATCTCCAGCGCCTCAAGCGCAACGGCGCCTCCGACGGCGAGACCGCGACCGAATTGATCACCCAGGCCGAGAAGAACCTCGAGTCCTACCTGATGAACGCCAAGACCTGGGGCGACAACCTCGACGTCTCGGACATCATCGCCGTGCGCTTCGCCAAGGCTGGCGATTTCCTCGGCGGTCGCGGCATCGGCGAGAAGGAGGACTCCAACGCGCCGGTCACCAAGCGCTTCCCCCGCCTCTACATCGCCAAGACCGGCAACGACCTGGCCCTGCCCGACAACATCAAGGTCTACGAAGCGACCATCGACGTCAAAGGCGTGTTCAAGCCGATCTACCGCTTCAACATCCGGCTCGACCATCCCGGTCTCCAGCAGGATGCCGAGGTCCGCGTCGACATCGCCGCGCAGAGCGTGAAGCAGGTGTCGAGCAACCTCTACCTGATCATCACCGTCGCGGTGCTGGTCTCGATCGGCGTGGTCATCGCGATCGCCAACTGGCTGGCCGGCAACATCACCAAGCCGGTGTACCTGCTGCTCAAGGACATGCAGGTGGTGGCGCGCGGCAACCTGGTGCACCAGACCAAGCCGCACTCCAACGACGAGATCGGCGTGCTCGCCGTCGAGTTCAACAAGATGACCCAGAACCTGGCGGCCGCGCAGTCGGCGCTGGTCGAGAACGAGAAGGCCGAGTACGAGCTGTCGCTCGCCCGCGAGGTCCAGCGCCAGCTGCTGCCCGCCGACGCGCCGCAACTGCGCGGATACGACACCGCCGCGTTCTACCAGGGCGCCAAGGCGGTGTCGGGCGACTACTTCGACATCATCCCGCTGGGGCCTGGCCTGTGGGGCTTCATCGTCGCCGACGTCTCGGGCAAGGGCATCCCGGGCTCGATGGTGATGGCGGTGACGCGCACCATCGTGCGCCTGGTCGCCAACAAGCACGGGCCGCGCGCGGCCGAGACGCTCAAGGAGACCAACCGGCTGATCGCCAAGCAGATCAAGCGCGGCATGTTCGTCACCGCGTTCTACGCGATCCTCGAAGAGGCGACCGGCATCATCACCTACGCTTCGGCCGGCCACAATCCGATGATCGTCTACCGCGCGGCGAGCAAGACCTGCGAGCTGGCGAGCACCAAGGGCATCGCCATCGGCTTCAACGAAGGGCCGATCTTCGACAAGACCATCCATGACGCGCGCATCAGCCTGAACCAGGGCGACGCCATCCTGCTCTACACCGACGGCTTCCCCGAGGCGATGAACGAGAAGAACGAGGAATTCGGCGACGACCGCTTCGTGCGCACCGCCGCCCATTTCGGCGCCCAGGAATCGCGCGCGCTGATCTCAGGCCTGGTCGGCGAGATCGCCAAGCACCGCGGATCCGCCGAGCAGTCGGACGACCTCACCATCATCACCCTGCGCAAGACGGCATGATCACCACTCCCTTCCAACAGACGCTGACCATCACCAACGACCTGCGCGCGCTGGTCCAGGTGCGCGAACTGGTCCGCGCCAGCGTCGAGAAGAGCGGGTTCCCTCCCCAGTACCAGAACCGCCTGCAGATCGCCGTCGACGAGGCGATCACCAACATCGTCGAGCACGGCTATGCCAAGCGGCCGCCCGGCGAGGCGACCATCGAGCTCAGCCTGACCGTCGACAAGGACAGCTTCCGCATCGTCATCGAGGACCACGGCACCAGT
The DNA here is from genome assembly GCA_013816645.1 of Planctomycetota bacterium. GTDB lineage: Bacteria > Planctomycetota > UBA11346 > UBA11346 > UBA11346 > JACDEC01. Next base: position 3,568 of record JACDEC010000039.1, on the reverse strand, counting down.
TTCGCGCCAGAGAACCTCGGCGACGTCGACATCGACAAGCACGTCAAGGCCGGCAAGTCGGGCGGCCTCGGCGTGTTCCTGATGCGCAAGATCATGGACGTCATCGAGTACCACGCCGAGAAGGGCAAGAAGAACCGGCTGGTGCTGGTGAAGTACCGCGGCGCCGCGGTCTGAATCGCAGCGCGAGCAGGCGCCCGCATTGTCCGTCCACTGCCGCGTACGTCCGGTCGCTTGCTGCGCTCGCTCGTCCGGGGCACGCTGCGCGTGCTGTCCGGTCGCACGCTGGGCGTGCTGGTCCGGCGAGGCACGCGGACGCTGACAACGTTGCCGGCGTACGCATGCGCCCGCATCGTTTGTCTACCGCCGCGTACGTCCGGTCGTCCGGGGCACGCTACGCGTGCTGTCCGGTCGCACGCTGGACGTGCTGGTCCGGGGGCACGCGGACGCTGGCATCGCTGCCTTTGGCGGGTATCTACCCGGACCTCCGGACGAGCGTCGGCGCGAGCCGGCGCGTCCGGACGAGTGAGCGCAGCGAGCGACCGGACCTTTTCTGGAGCAATCATGCCTACGTCATCGACTTCGCGCCTTGCCGCCCGCGTCGGCCGGATCGATTCGAGCGGCATCCGCCGCATCTTCGACCTGGCGCGGTCGATGAAGGACCCGATCAACCTGTCGATCGGCCAGCCCGACTTCGATGTGCCCAAGCCGGTGAAGCAGGCGGCGATCGCCGCGATCGAGGCGGGACGCAACACCTACACCCTGACCCAGGGCATCCCCGAGCTGCGCGAACTGGTCGCCGCCGATGAGCGCGCTGCCACCAAGCGCTGCTACGCCAACGACCAGGTGCTGATCACCAGCGGCGTCAGCGGCGGCCTGTTCCTGGCTCTGCTCACGCTCGTCGACCACGGCGACGAGGTGATCATCCCCGATCCCTACTTCGTGATGTACAAGCACCTGGTCGCCCTGTTCGGCGGCACGCCGGTCTACCTCGACACCTACGAGAGCAACTTCGGCATCGATGCCGACGCGCTCGAGAAGCTGATCACCCCGAAGACCAAGCTGCTGCTGCTCAACAGCCCGGCCAACCCGACCGGCCGCGTCCTGCCCCGCAAAGAACTCGAACGCGTCGCCGCGGTCTGCGCCAAGCACAAGCTGCTGATCGTCAGCGACGAGATCTACCGCGCCTTCACCTACGTCGAGATGACCTCGATCGCCGAGCTGCATCCCGACACCGTTACCCTGGTCGGGCACAGCAAGTCGTTCGGCATGACGGGATGGCGGCTCGGCTACGCCGTCGGCCCGAGCGAAGTCATCCAGGCGATGACGAAAGTGCAGCAGTATAGCTTCGTCTGCGCCCCGTCGGTGACCCAGTACGCGGCGCTCGCCTGCCCGCAGGTCGACCTGCATCCGTACATCGACGGCTACCGCAAGAAGCGCGACCTGATGATCGGCATCCTCGGCAAGCACTTCGAGATCGCCCCGCCCGACGGCGCCTTCTACCTGTGGGCCAAGGCGCCGGAGGGTTGGAAGGGATCGACCTTCGTCGAGCACTGCATCGCCAACAACCTGCTGGTGATCCCCGGCAACGTCTTCAGCGAGCGCGACACCCACTTCCGCATCTGCTACACGGTGCCGGACGCGAAGCTGAAGGAGGGGGCGGAGAAGCTGTGCGCGTTGGCGGGGCAAGGGCCGCGATGAACAAATCGCGGAGGGGGGTCCGGCAGTTCAATTAACATGCGAACTACCAAGGGACAGGATCGCCAGGGGGGGGGCGACGAAGGTGGATCTGGTCCAGCACTTGGCAGTTCACGATGTGCTTCGTGGGCCAGTACGGTGAGGGTGTGAACCTCCCCCGATTCCGCGTACGGCTGGTTATGCGGCTTTGGCCCGCTGGAGTTCGAAGTTCACCGGGCTGACATTGCCGATGGAGGTGTGACGTCGGATGCGGTTGTAGAAGACTTCGATGTACTCGAAGATGGCCTGTTGGGCTTCGGCGCGAGTCTGGAAATGACGCCGATGGATCAACTCGTTCTTGAGCGTGTGCCAGAAGCTCTCGGCCGCGGCGTTGTCATAGCAGCAGGCTCGGCGGCTCATGCTGGCGATCATGCCGTAGGCGGCCTGGGCGCGGCGGTAATCGTCGCTGGCGTACTGGCTGCCCCGATCGCTGTGGTGGATGAGTCCTTCGCCGGGCCTGCGATCGGCGACGAGCGCCAGAGCTTCGACGAAACAAGCGTTGACATGAGCATTCATGCCATTTTCACCAAAGATTTCAGCTAGGTTTTGCAACCCACTCTAAGCGCAAATGGCCAGCGTCCGTGGATCGATCGAAAGAGGATCTGTCGCGGCGCAGCCCTTGCTTTGACGTGACGATGCCCTTAATGCACCAGCCCATGTCAGCTGAAGTATTTCTCCGCTGCGTCCTCATCGGCACCATGTTCCTTAGCGCATCGACTTCTGCCGAACCTGCAGACGCGTATGGCGATGGCCTGGCTGCATTGCAAATCGGCGATCTCCGCCGGGTGGAGGCGTGCTGTCTGGACCTGGCGAAGGATCCCGCCACCAGATTCAAGGGCGCGATGCTCCGCGCCCGGGTGCTGGAGTCGCGCGGCAATGTCGCCGCCGCGCTCGCGATCCTGGAATCCGCGTGCAAGCCCGGCGTCCTAACCGACATGCCGGCCGACCTGCAGCTTCTGGTCGCTCACCTCCTGGTGCTCTGCCAGCGTGAGGTGGATGCCCTCGACATCTGCGACCGCCTCGGCCGGGCGCAAACCGGAGCGGGCTGCGCGCTCGCGGCTGAAGGCGCAGCCGAGGCGTACGCCTCGCTGCAGCGATGGGATGAAGCCGACCGGTGGATCGCCTTTGCCATCGCGGCTGCCGAATCGGTCCCGGCCGACTACCGTGACGCCTCGCTGGTTACCCGGCTGCACGCGAGCAAGCAAGTCTTCGCCGACACGCGCGAGGTCCTCACTCACGGCATCGGTTATCGGCTCTACCGCCTCGCCAACGAGCGGCGAGCGGCGGGTGACAACCGCGAGGCCGTGGTGCTATACGATCGGCTCCTCGCGCAGCATGCGCACAACCGCGGGAGGCCCATCTTTTCCATTGCCTCCCTGGCCGATCCGCGGATCGAGGATCTGCCGATCCACGACATTTATGCCGCTGCTGCCAGCGTATACCGGGGTGCGTGCCTGTTGGAGATGGGGCAGTATCGCGAGGCACAGTCTGCGCTCACGACCGCTGCGCAGGACCGGTCGAGTCCATACCTGGCGGAGGCCCTGCGCCTGCTCGGCGATACCGCCTTGGAAGGATCGGGCGATGCGATCCTTGCCGCGCGCCGCTACAGCGAGGCCATCGCCTGGTTGGACCAGGCTGCTGCGCGTCCCCCGACCGATGCGCGTTTGCTCGTCCCGGACGCCTCGCGAGTGGTCGCGCGCCCGGCCGACCGCATGCGCGGGTACGAGGGGTGGGGAAACCTGACTTGGTTCCACGCGTCGCCTGGACAGGTTTACAATGCCGACACCTGTACCTGGTATGGCGACTATCAGCGGCTCCTGGCCCAGACCAGGCG
>JACDEC010000408.1 GCA_013816645.1 Planctomycetota bacterium | reverse complement strand
GCGCGCGCCGAGTCCGCGTCGATGGGTGCGCACCGCCTGCTCGCCTCCCAGCGCGCTGGCCGGCCCGAGGCGCAGGCGATCGGCGCTGACGGGATGGCTGCGCCGGGCATCGCCGTAGGCGGCGTCGATGGCGGCGATCGCGGCGCGATAGGTTTCGCTCTCGCTGGCATCGTCGTACCCGGTCGCCTGCACCAGCAGCGCAACCGTCTCGCCGTGCGGGCTGACGATCTCACTCCAACGGCACTCCAGGCCGCCGCAGTCGGCTCCGGCGGCGGTCGCGGTATCGCCGGGGATGGCGTAGCGACCCGATCTGGCCTCGTCCTTCAGCACGCGCTCGGCCCAGGACATCCCGCCGCCGGCGAACACCGCCTGCAGGTAGGTCGGCGACGAACGGAAGTAGGCGACCAGCACGCGCTTGCCGGCGGCGCGCACCGCCGACACCGGCACCACGCCGATGCGCAGTTCCAGGTCGAAGGATTCGCGGCCGAGCGCCCGCACCGAAGCCAGCGCGGCGCGCACCGCGCCGACCGCGCTCCCGGGCACGCAGAAGGTCGCGCCGTCCCCGCCGAACACGAACGGCACGCGCAGCGGCTTGAGCGCGTTGACCACCGCGGCGATGGTCGACACCCCGAGCAGGTTGACGTCCTTGTATCGCCCGGCGCGGATCGCCGTGGTCGAACCCTGCACGTCGGCCGCGGCCACCCACCAATCGTCGGGGATCTCGACGTAGCGGTCGAGCGCGGCGATGTCGGCGAAATCCTCGATCACCGGGATGTCGACGGATTCCATGCGCCTACGCTAGTCGCCAGCGCGCTCCAGTCGACGCCTTCCCTCCTGGTCCCGGCACGGCGCTCGGTAGTGGTACGCTTCGTATGGCCTTTCCCCTTCGCGCCGCTCGCGTAGAACCCGATCCATGTCCGACGCCGTGGTCGTCCGTCCCGTGCGCGCCGCCGACGCGCCGGCGTTGCAGGCACTCGCCGATCTGCTCGACACCGTCAATCTGCCCGACGACCCCGCGGTGATCGCCACCATCATCGCCGACAGCGAACGCTCGTTCGCCGCGCTCGACGCCGGTGGTCTGGTGCCGGGCTTCGACCACAAGCACGCGGGCTACACCATGGTCGCGGTCGCCGACGGCAAGCTGCTCGGCACCGGTTCGCTGTTCGCGTTCCACGGCATGCCCGACGAGCCGCACTACTACCTCAAGGTGGTCGAGGCCACGGTGCACTCGAAGCAGCTCAACGCCGAGCGCAAACGCACCATGTTGCGGCTGGGCAAGGATGTCGAGCCGTGGACCGAGCTCGGCGGATTGGTCGTGCATCCCGACGCCCGCGGCAAGGGCGTGGGCAAGCTGCTGGTCGCCGCGCGCCTGCTGCTGGTCGCCATGCATCCCACGCGCTTCTGCAAGCGGCTGCTCGCCGAACTGCTGCCGCCGCGGCGCGAGGACGGATCGAACGCCTTCTGGGACGCGATCGGCGCCAAGGTCACCGGGCTGACCTACTACCGCGCCGATCTGCTCTGCCGCACCGACAAGGAATTCATCGAGGCCTTCTTCCCGCACGACGAGCTGGTCGCCGACCTGCTGCCGCCGGAAGCCCAGGCGCTGATTGGCCAGGAGGGCCCAGCGACCACGCCGGTGCGCGCCCTGCTGCGCCGCGCCGGCTTCCGCTACCAGGGCACCGTCGATCCGTTCGACGCGGGGCCGCATGATGGCGCCGAGGTCTCCGAGATCGGGCCGATCCAACGCTCGCGGCGGTTGGTGCGCCTGGATCGCGAACCGGCGGCGACCCAGCCGTACCTGATCGGCTCGCACGCAACCCACACGTTCGCGCAGCTGCCCGGCGAAGTGGTGAAGCACGGGGTGCGCATCGCCGAAGCCGATGCGCGCGCGATCGGGATCGAAGCGGGCGATGAGTGCTTCGTCATGCCGATGGATTGGTGAGGACGGGGGTTGGGGGTCGGGGGATGGGGGTCAGATACTGGGTGCTGGGCTAGCTCGGTGGTGTCATGAGCGACAGCGCGCTGCCCAATCGATGAAGGCGCTGAGCATGCGGCCGAGCCTGTCGCACCGCGCGACGAGCGGAGCACCGCGAACATCGGTGCACACGGTGACGTCCATCGCAAGCAACAGGTGACTGCGCAGTTCGCCGCAGGATCCACGCGCCATCACCAGGAAGCGGCGGAAGTCCGCGTCGCTGCCGCGATCGCAGCCCTCGGCGATATTCGCTGCCACCGAGATCGCGGCGCGGCGCATTTGATTGCCGAGCCCCGCGTCATCGCGCATCGCCCGCGCCAGTACGGTCACATCCCGCGCCAGCAACCGCGCTTCCTGCCAAACCCTGAGATCTTCGAACCGTCGCATGGCGTTTCTCCTTTCCACCCCACCCGCGGTCGCCCGCAGGGGTCAAGGGCGCCGTAGGCGCGGCCGTCCGGCCGCAAGCGGCTTCGCCGCGCAGCCCTTGACGCCGAGGACGACCGCGAGAATCACGGAAAGGAGGAACGAGCAGAACCCAGAACCCAGAACCCAGAACCCAGAACCCAGAACCCAGAACCCAGAACCCAGAACCTATTTCTTATTCAAACCCCAACCGAACCCACTCCCCGCGATCCGCCGACCCGCGACATGCCCACATCGCGCGCTCGGCCGGCAGCGCCACGATGCACGCGTCGGTCGCGGTGCCTTGCCCATCCTCGGCGTAGCGGTTGATCGAATCGATGCCGTCGCTGCGGTCGGCGAAGGCCGCGCGCAGCGTCGCGACGTCCTGCGCGCCGCTCGACACCAGCGCGGTCAGCTTCGCCAGGCGCGCCTTGCTCGATGGCGACGCCGGTTCGCCTTCGCTGCGCTGGTGAGCGGCGACCTGGCAGTGGTTGGTCTGCACGATCGGCTGGCCGTCGAGTTCACGGCTGACGAATGAGCTGGCGGTGCACTCCCATTGCTTCGCGCCGCGGAAGTCGGCGGCCCAGTAGGTGTGCGCGGCGGCGCGCGGCGCCTGCTCGAACACCGCGCCCGCCTCGGCCACGTCGGCGCAGCGGATGGCGCGGTGCAGCAGCGAGAGGTACGGGACGCCGACCCGCGAACCACGGGTCTTGATGTTGGTGGTGCCGACGGCGAGGCCGTGCTCGTTGATGCCGATCAGCGAGGGACAGCCCGCGCAGGTGATCGACCAGGTGCGCGGCCCCGCGCTCGGTCGGCGCTGCACCGCGACCACGAACTCGAGGTCGGTGGGATTGAGGTCCCAGGTCTGGGCCGCGATCACCTCGCCCGCCGCGGTGCTCCCAGGCGGCAACAGCACCGCGCTGCAGCCTTCGCGATCTGCCGGTGTCGGCCCGGGCAGCGTCAGGATGTCGCGGATGTCGGTCATGTTGCCGACCGTGTAGAGCTCGCCCGCATCGATCCCGGCGCCCTCGGCTGTGGCGAGATGCTCGAGCCAGGCGTCGCGATCCCAGGCTTCGAGCGCGGCCAAGCACGCACGTCCCAGGGCCAGGAAGGCATCGCGATCGCTGATGCCGCGTTCGCGCAGGTACACCGATGCCGCGGCCAGACGCTGGGCGACGAAGCCGCGGATCGGCTCGCGCAGCTGCGCACCGTAGGAGCCGCCCATCTGCTCGGGCGGCCCGGAAACCGTGCATTGAGGCAGGCGAAGCATCGTCGGGGAAGCATAGGCCCTGGCGTGCGGGTGGAATGGTCGGGGCGCGGGAGCCCATGCGCGGTCGTGGTCAGCTCGGACAGCTCT
>JACDEC010000407.1 GCA_013816645.1 Planctomycetota bacterium | reverse complement strand
GTTGCCGCCAGCCTGCTGCCGGCGCCCCTGCGGGCGTTGGTGGGGTTCGTCAGCGGGGGGCAGCCGACGGTCCTGGCCTGGGCGTCCTGGAATGCGCCGCGCTGATCGGGCAAGCCCGGCCCGGACTGCCGCGGGAGTGCCTGCGCGCTGACACCAAGCCCCTGGCTCAGAGAGTGTTACACTCGCCACCCCGGCCGGCGAGAGGGTGGATTCCAGCTTTCGGCGGGCATATGGTGGGCGCGCTCCGCGCGAACGAACGGTCGGCGTCCGGCCACGTTCACCCCAGCGGGGAAGGACCCAATCCATGAATTACGCCCGACTCTCGCCGACGTTGCTCGCCTGTGTGCTCGGTGTCGCGCCGCTCGTCGACCTGTGCGCGGCCGCGACCTCCACCGAGCAGCGCGACGAGCACGCCTACGCCATTAAGGCGCTGATCGAACGCGACTGCAAGCTGCCGGCCGACCGTCAGCTCGCCGAATGGGACAAGGCCGGCTACAGCGACGGGTCCGGCACCTCCTCGGTGCGCGAGGCCTTGCAGTTCGCCTACGATTCGGTGTGGAACCCGGCCAAGGCCGACGCCAAGCGCTACGACGACAAGAAGCTGCCCGAGGTGATCAAGCGCATCACCGGCGGCGGCGGCGGCCTCAACCAGATCATCAAGCTGGTCAACGACACCCGGCGCATCATGGATGGCGACCTGCCCAAGCCGGCGGTGACCCCGTCCGAGGAGAAGCTTGCCGCGCTCAAGCGCGCCGTCGAATCGCTGACCGCGCTGATGCCCAAGGAGTTCAAGGTCGCCATCGACGAGGTGAAGAAGACCAAGGAAGCCGAGGACAAGCTCTGGGACCTCGACGAGAAGAAGGACCGCAAGCGGATCGATGAGATCACCCACCAGGCCATCGAGATGCGCCTCGATGCGCTCCGGCTCTTCTACTACGCGCACCTCGCCCTGCGCGAAGCGATCACCCGCGGTCACGAATACGGCCTCGATGCCAAACCGGTCAAGGAGATGCTCGCCAGCTTCCTCAAGGAGCACCGCGAGATGCTCCAGGATTGGGAGTTCCAGTGGTCGGACAGCCATCTGCTGATCGCGATGTACCTGGCGCCGGCCTACGGCGAAGGCGTGCGCCTCGGGGTCGAGGGCTACACCACCGATGAGACCGAAGGGACGTTCCGCAAGGTCACCGACTACGACGCCTCCGAATCCGACGCCCGCACCCGGGTGTGGATCGAGACCCAGCAGCTCCAGGCGTGGACCGGGCTGCTGCGCTGGCGCTATGAGCTCGGCGTCGGCAACGGCGCCGGCGACGCCGCCGTCAAGGGCGATCCCAAGGAGATCGAGCGCGGCATCAACAACTTCCTCGACTTCAAGAACGTCGCCAAGGGCCACGCGCTCGACCACTCGGATCCGAGTTACGGGCGGTCGATCGGCCAGCTGTGGATCGTCGCCGGTCGTCTCTACAAGGCCAAGGGCGACAGCGCCACCGCCGGTTCGGTGTGGAGCGCGCTGCGCGCGGCGAAGAACCCGCTGTCGTTCGCGGCCTCGCAATGGATCACCGAGGGTTCGGCCAGCGGCGGCAGCGGAGGCAATGGGTGGGTGAGCGAGATCATCCCCACCGACCCCAGCGGTGCGCTCGGGGTCGGCACGCTGCTGCTCGCCGAGGCACAGAACGCCAACCCCAAGCAGGCCCGCGGTTACACACTCCAGGCGGCGATCCAGATGCGCGCCGGCGTGGCCGGCCTGAACAACACGGCGTGGGCCGGCCAGTTCGTCGACCACGGCCCGAAGCTCTACCGCTTCTACGCCAAGTCGCTGAGCAAGCTCCAGCTGCCCTACCACGCCGCGATCGCCGCCAACGAAGGCCTGCGCCAGGTGCGCGGGCGCATCGACAAGACCAATCCTTGGCTGAACAAGGACAAGAAGTGGACCACCAGCGGTGAGCAGGTGACCAAGCTGGTCGACGACGCGTTGTACTACACCTCGTCGCTGTCGGCGCGCACCAAGGGCGCGGCCGGCGCGAAGAAACTGTACGAGGAGACCATCGAGCTCGCCCAGGCGATCAACCCCGACGCGGTCGGCGTCAATCAGGAGAAGGCGGTCATCGTCGGTCAGATCAACGACGGCGACTTCGCCGGCGCGATCGAAGCCGCGCGCGCGTTCTCCAAGAAATACCCGAACGAGATCCTCTGGAGCTACAAGACCATCCAGCGCGCGCGCGAGACGTGGTTCGACAAGGTCGAGCAGAGCGACAAGAAGAAGGCCGAGGAGCTTGCCGGCGATATCGAGAAGAGCGCCACGGACATGGCCAAGTACATCGAGAGCAAACTCGCGAGCGAAACCGACCCCAAGAAGAAGGCCGAGCTCAAGGACACCCTGATCGCCTGCGCCTCCGCCAAGCTGCGCCAGCAACTCAAGCAGCAGAAGTACGGCGACGTCATCACCCAGATCGTCGCCATCTTCGCCAAGCCCCCGCAGGAGACCGAACTCGGTGTGGCGATGCTCAAGAACCTGGCCCGCGCGGTGAACGACTGGCACAAGCAGGTTTCGGGCATCGACGACAAGAGCCGCAAGCCGCAGGCGATCCCCGCCGACAAGGTCACCGCGAGCTGGCAGCAGTACCGACCGGCCATGGAGGTGTTCCGCAAGTACCGCGGCCGCTACGTCGGCGAGGACAGCAGCGCCCTGGCCAACGCCAGCCGCATGCTCGCCCAGACCGCGCAGATCATCAGCATGCAGGCCGAGGCCAACCAGGCCGGCGCCAAGGAGGAGATGACCAGGATCGGCGACGAGGCCAAGCGCTACATGGCCGACTTCCTCGAGCCCGACCTCAACGAGAAGTCGCAGTCCCAGCTGGTGCTGACCGTGGCCAACACCCTGTGGGACATCAACGAGCGCGCCCGCGCCGTGCGCCTGTTCGAGCTGTTCAAGAAGACCCTCGACGTCGACGCCGACGTCGGCTCCTACCGCAGCGATCCCGCCGGCACCATCGATCAGTACGCCGCCGTGCTCGCGGCCCGCCCCGAGTTCAAGAAGGCCTGGCTCGAGCTGCGCGACCTGCTGGTCGACGACAAGGATTTCATGCAGCAGTACCTCGAGCTCGAATCCGACCGGCTCAAGGAGAAGAAGCGCGATTACTTCAAGGCGCTCGAGAAGTCGCGCGAGTTCGCCAAGCTGCTCGCCGACCAGAAGAAGATCATCGACGCCGACAGCCACAAGAAGATGGGCGAGGCGCTCGACAAGCTGACCAACCTGGCGCGCAACCTGGCCTACGGCATCACCATCGATACCAACCTGGCCCTGCATTACCGCGACCAGAACCAGCCGGACAAGGCGCTTCCGCTATTCGAGCAGCTTTACCGCGAGTATGACCCGAAGAACCCGGTGTTCGCCGGTGGGTACGTTGAAGGCGTGCTCACCGCGCTCAAGAGCGGCAGCGTGGACAACGCCGCTATCAAGGGCGCGCGCGACATCGCCGTGCGTAACCGCGCCGAGACCGAACGCGACCCGCGCCAGCGCGACAACTTCTGGATCGCCAACCTCCAGGTCATGCAGCTGTCGGCCGCGCTCGGCGGCAAGGAGACCGAGGTCATCGGCAAGACGCTCAAGTATTGCGTCATCAACAAGTCGACGCCCAAGGACGATCTGATCGCGCCGAGCCAACCCGGCGATGCGCCTGCCGTGCGCCGTCCGCGCAACGACCTCGCCATCGACCTCGCGCGCCGCTACCTGGCGCTGT
>JACDEC010000406.1 GCA_013816645.1 Planctomycetota bacterium | reverse complement strand
AAGCCGAGGTAGCGCGCGCGCGCATCGGTGAGCGCGCGCGACGTGACCGGTGCGTCGACGGCGGCACCAACGCGGCCTGCGCGCGCGTCGTCGGTCGCGTCGCGCGGCAACCAGTCAGGTTGGCGACTCCGTTCTCGCCTCCTTCTCCACAGCCCCGCACCGCTCGCGCTTTTGCGACCGCCGGTCAGTATGCCGCACCTGCAACACTTACCGCGATTTGACACCCGCTTTCGACGCATGGTGGGTATAGTTTTCAACAACGGTCACTGCCCATAAGTGAACAGGTGACTTTTCGGCGCTTTTCCCACATATGGGGGGGTGTGTGGTACGCGAGCCCAAGGGATGGTGGTCATGGCCGCTCAAAAAGTGACCGGCAGGGGGTGCCATCGACCAGTCATCCACAGTACGTGCGACGCAAGTCGAGTCGCCCGTGACAGTTGGTAAGTAGCATTGACGCGTGCCCGAGCGTTGCTATTAAATCGGGCCTGCTGCCGTCGTATCCCAGCCATTTGCCCTTCGAGACATCATTCGTGAACGTTCGCGCTTCGCTCGCTCGCCTCGCCCGCTCCGCCGCACGCGCCTCGCGCGTCGGCACCGCAGGCAAGGCCGGCGATGACGCAATGAACGCCCCGATTGACGCCCGGCGCGCACGCGGCTGGCACGGTCGCACCTGATCCGCCTCCACCTTCACCGTCCGGCAGTTCGCGCTGCCGACCTCGCGTCGTTCTCCGAAAGGAACACCGCTTGAGCACGCAGACCCAGCCCGCCGCCGCCGTCCATCCGATCTCCGATCTCGATGCCGCGCTCTTCTCCCTCTATCGCGTCCGCGCTCGCGACGGCTCGCTGCGTCCGTTCGATCCCGAGCGCATCGCCCGCGCGCTGGCCAAGGCCAAGCTCGCCGCCGACGGCGGCGAGGTGCTCGCCCAGCGCGCGCGCGACCTCTGCGCGCTGCTCTGCCGCCAGGTCTGCGAACAGCTGCGCAACCGTCGCCCCGAAGGTGGCGCCTTCGACATCGAGGAGGTGCAGGACCAGGTCGAACTGGCGATGATGCGCGCCGGCGAGCACGAGTCCGCCCGCCGCTTCGTGCTCTACCGCGAATCGCGCCGCCAGGCCCGCGCCAGCGAACCCGCGAAGAAGGTCGCGGCGCCCAGCGTGCCGGCGATCAGCGTCCTGTGGCCCGACGGCACCAAGCGCCCGCTCGACCACAGCCGGCTGGTGCGCGTGATCGGCGAAGCCTGCACCGGCCTGTCCGGCGTCTCGGCCGAGCTGCTGCTCAAGGACACTCTCTCCAGCGCCTTCGACGGCATGCCCTACGCCGAGCTCGGCCAGGCCCTGGTGCTCGCCGCGCGCATGCGCATCGAGGAAGAGCCCAACTACACCTACGCCGCCGCGCGCCTGCTGCTCGACGACGTGCGCGAACAGGCCGTCGGCCGCCCGGTCACCCAGTCCGAACTCCAGGACGGCTGGACCGACTACTTCGCCAGCTACATCCAGAGCGGCATCGACTACGGCATCATCAACAAGGAGCTGGCCTCCTTCGACCTGAAGCGGCTCGCCGATGCCTGCGTGCTCGACCGCGACAACCTCTTCATGTTCCAGGGCCTGCAGATCCTCGCCGACCGCTACTTCATCCACATCGAAGGCCGGCGCATCGAGCTGCCCCAGGCCTTCTGGATGCGCGTCGCCATGGGCCTGGCCGCACGGGAAGTGAACCGCGAAGAAGTGGCGATCAGCTTCTACGAGCAGCTCTCGACCCTGCGCTACGTCTCGTCGACCCCGACGCTGTTCAACGCCGGCTGCGTCAACCAACAGCTCTCCAGCTGCTTCCTGACCACCATCGGCGACGACCTCGGCGACATCTTCAAGGCGATCCGCGACGACGCGCTGCTCTCGAAGTTCTCGGGCGGCCTGGGCAACGACTGGACCCCGGTGCGCGCGCTCGGCAGCCACATCAAGGGCACCAACGGCAAGAGCCAGGGCGTCATCCCCTTCATGAAGGTGGCCAACGACACCGCGGTGGCCGTCAACCAGGGCGGCAAGCGCAAGGGCGCGATCTGCGCGTACCTGGAAACCTGGCACCTCGACATCGAGGAGTTCCTCGACCTGCGCAAGAACACCGGCGACGACCGTCGCCGCACCCACGACATGAACACCGCGAACTGGGTCCCCGACCTGTTCCTCGAGCGCGTCGAGGCCGACGGCGACTGGACGCTGTTCACCCCCAACGAAGTGCCCGACCTCCACGATACCTACGGCAACGACTTCCGCGCGAAGTACGAAGCCTACGAAGCCATGGCCAAGGCCGGCACCATCAAGGTGACCAAGACCCTCAAGGCCGTGCACCTCTGGCGCAAGATGCTCGGCATGGTCTTCGAGACCGGCCACCCCTGGATCACCTTCAAGGATCCCTGCAACCTGCGCTCGCCGCAGCAGCACGCCGGCGTGGTCCACTCGTCGAACCTGTGCACCGAGATCACCCTCAACACCAGCAAGGACGAGACCGCGGTCTGCAACCTCGGCTCGATCAATCTCGCCGCGCACACCACCAAGGACGGTCTCGACCTCGAGAAGCTGCAGGAGACGGTCAGCGTCGCCATGCGCATGCTCGACAACGTCATCGACATCAACCTCTACAACGTCGCCGAGGCGCGCCGCTCGAACCTGCGCCACCGCCCCGTCGGCCTGGGCCTCATGGGCTTCCAGGACGCGCTCTACGTGCGCGGCCTGGCCTACGCCAGCGACGCCGCCGTGCAGTTCGCCGACGAGTCGATGGAAGCCATCAGCTACTACGCGATCCTCGCGTCGTCCAAGCTCGCCAAGGAGCGCGGGCCCTACGCCAGCTACGCGGGCAGCCTGTGGTCGAAGGGCATCCTGCCCATCGACTCGATCAAGCTGCTCGCCGACGCGCGCAAGCCCGGCGGCCTCCAGCAGGACACCAAGGCCACGCTCGACTGGGCCCCGGTGCGCGCGCACGTCGCCGAGCACGGCATGCGCAACAGCAACTGCCTGGCCATCGCCCCGACCGCGACGATCTCGAACATCATCGGCGTCAGCCAGTCGATCGAACCGATGTACCAGAACCTCTACGTGAAGTCGAACATGTCCGGCGACTTCACGGTCATCAACATGTACCTGGTCGACGACCTCAAGGCCCGCGGGCTGTGGGACCGCCAGATGGCCGACGACCTCAAGTACTACGACGGTTCCTGCACCCAGATCGCGCGCATCCCCGACGCGCTCAAGGCGATCTACGCCACCGCCTTCGAGGTCAGCGCCACGTGGCTGATCGACGCGGCCAGCCGCCGCCAGAAGTGGATCGACCAGGCCCAGAGCCTGAACCTCTACATGAAGGAACCCTCGGGCAAGAAGCTCGACGAGATGTACCGCTACGCCTGGAAGACCGGCTGCAAGACCACCTACTACCTGCGCTCGCAGGGCGCGACCCACGTCGAGAAGTCGACCTCGAAGTCCGGCGCGCTCAACGCGGTCCCGACCAGCGGCGGCATCGGCGCCGCGCCGACCAAGGGCGGTTCGACGATCCGCGGCAGCAGCAGCAGCAGCAGCAGCAGCACCGGCGGCGCCACCGCCGCGGCCGAGCACACCCCCGCCCAGGGCGTGGCGATCCTGCCCGAGGGCGCGCTCGCGCCCAAGCAGGCGGCGCCGAAGGTGTGCAGCATCCTCGACCCGGGATGTGAGGCCTGTCAGTGACAGCGGAGGTCGCAGCCGCGTCGCGGGGGGGGG
>JACDEC010000405.1 GCA_013816645.1 Planctomycetota bacterium | reverse complement strand
GGCACGTCGCCGTTCCCGAGGACCCCAGCCGCGGGCTGCTCGCGCGGGCCCTGGGCGCCGGGGACGGCTAACGCCGATCGGCGATTGGCGAGCTCGCGGCGAACTTCGCCCGCGAGCCCGCGATGGCCCTGACCATGTCGGCAGAGCAGATCGCCATGGGCCACTTCCTGTGGTCGAATTTCACCCGGCCGATCTCCGCCGCCGACGTGCTGCGCGCCAGCGGGCTGGCGCGCGCGCAGGCGCACGCCTGCTTCCACGAGGCGCACGGCGAGCCACCCAAGCGCGCGCTCACCCGCTGCCGACTCGCGCTGGCCGAGCGGCTCAGCGCGGAAGGGTTGCAGGACGCCGAGATCGCCGCGCGCAGCGGCTTCGCCAGCGCGGCCTGCCTGCGCCGCGTGCGCAAGGCCTGGCGCGCCTGAACTGGCGCGCCTGATTTGGCGCGCTTGGCCTGTGGCGCCAGTCGCTCTCAGGCGGTGAGCGGTTCGGCGCGTTCCTCGTCGTCGACCTGGATCTCGATGGTCAGATCCTCGCCGCGTTCGCCCGCCCACCAGCCGAGTTCCCAGGCCTCGGCCAGCGCTGCCCGTTCCCAGTCCTCCAAGGGCGGAGCGTCGGGGGACGCTTCGCCGCGGAAGGGGTTGGCGTCGAAGGCCACGCCGCGCTTGAAGTCGTGCCAGCCATCATGGCTGCAGAAGGCCAACAGCAGGGCGAGGTCCGGATTGCGCTCCATCTCCGCCGTGACCGCTGCTTCGAGATCCATTTCCATTGTCTATCTCCAGGTCCGCACTCTAGCGGGTGTCGCGCTGCGTCGGGCATGCGATCGGAGGAGATTGGTCGGATTGTTGAAGCCTCGCCGCCCGCGGGCGGCCGGCGTCGCGCTTCAGCGTACGGACTTGGCCAGCCAGCCCGCGGCCTCGCCCACGCCGACGACGTGGCCATCGTCGGTGACGCCGAGGACGAAGGTGGTGGCCTGGTCGGCCACGTAGAACGACACGCCGAAGGCTTCGACCAGGCTGAGGCCGAAGTCGAACGCCGAGCTGAAGCGCAGCATGGTCGCGTCTTCTTCGAGGTCGAAGAACACGATCACCGGACGGTTGCGCAGCATCGGCCCGATGCGCTCCCAGCCGTCGTTGTCTTCGACGCGGGTCGCCTTGACGAAGCGGGCGGACAGCCGGCCGGTGCTGCCCGGCTCGGTGTAGCGCTCCTCGACCACGCGGCGCACGCGGGCGACCTCGGCGGGGGGCAGGACGGTCATCGGCGCGTCGACCTTGATGGCCGCGTCACGCAGGCGTTGGGAGGGCGAGGGGGACGAGGCGGTCATCGGGTGCGCATGGTGGGAGGTGGGAGGAAGGCGGCAATGGGGCGCGCGCCATCCGCGCCATCCGCGCCGCCGTCAGCCCTTGCCGTGTTTCCACTCCTCGCCGTCATTGGAGTCGTCCGGTTGTTCACCGACGATGCCTTGCACCTGGTTGTCGGTCAGTTGCATGAACGCGATGGGCTCGCCGGCCTCGCCGGCGTCCCAACCGCGATACCAGGCATCGGCCATGGCCTCGCGCTCCCAGCGTTCAAGGACGACGCGCCGCGCTTCGTCCTCGAGGAGCTGATCGAGATACTGGTTGGCGATCCGGCCGGTTCCCCGGTGGTGGTCCTTCCAGCCTTCAATCATGCAGAGATCGAAGAGCACGCGGTATTGGACATCACAACGCATGGCGTCGAAAAAGACCGGATTCATAGGCCACCACTCCACTCACGTTCACTGGGCACTCTATCGGCTGACCGCCTGCGTATGTCCTCGCATCCGCCAAGATGCGCGGCGTGAACAGGGTTTTGCTTTTGACTGATGGAGTGCTGCGAGGGCAGCGCGAGATCGCCCGGACGGTCGATGCTTGATCCCCGCATGGAGTCTATATGGACTCTTCATGGATGCCTTGGCCAACACCGCGGATCTGCTTGTCCAGGCCGGCGAGGTCGGGGCAGCGTACGCGGTGGTCGGCTGGCGACCGCGCGCCTACATCCGCCCGGGGGGCGCGGTGCTCGCGGTGTTCCACGATCAGCGCACCCGCCGGGTGGGCTGCGCACGCTGGGGGTGGGACGGAACCGGACCCGGGCCCAGGACCGGACCATTGCTCGCGCATGGGCCGTGCGAAGCGCTCGCTCGGCCTCCGCTGTCTGCTGGTTTCCCGCGCCGCCGCTGCCTGGTGCTGGCTACCGCATGGATGCAGGGGCGCGCTCCCGTGCTGCCGACGATCGTGCAGCCGCTGGGCGCAGGCGTGCCGTTCGCCGTGGCCGCGCTCTGGTCGCCGATCGCGATCGACGGTCGGGCGACCGCCGCGGTCGTCCTGCTGACCGTGCCCGCCTGCAGCGAATTGCGCGCCGTCGCCCAGCGCCAACTCGCAGTGGTGCCCCGCGAGCATCTCGACCAGTGGCTCGACGGATGCACGCCCCAGCCGGCGCTGCGGCGGCTGTTGGTATCCCACCAGTTCTACGAAGCCTACCACCACCAGCCGGATCCCGGCGCATGGCGGCGGCTCACCCAGGCCGCTGACGACGGTCCCGACCTGTTCACCTGAATCACTTTCCGTACTCCGCATTCCGTACTCCGCACCACGCCGCATTCCGCACCGCTCCGCACGTCCCCCTGGCACCTTCGTCACCGCTTCGGATAGTTCCCGCATGGAGGTCGATCCCACCTGGCTGCAATCGCTCGCCTCCGAGGACGGAGCGGATCTACCGGCCTCGCTGAGCATCCGGCCGGCGCTCGCCGAGCGACTGCTCGCGATGCACCAACAGCGCATGCGCCGACGCACCGTGGCGATCGCGCCGTTCGTGCCGGCGGCGGGGGAAGACACCACCGATCTGCGGCGCATCGCCGATGTGCTCGATCCAGACGCCGCCGGCACCAAGCCCTACTACCTGCTCGGACGCATCGGCGAGGGCGGCATGGGCATCGTCCACCTCGCGCGTCAGCGCAGCACCGGCCGCGAAGTCGCGGTCAAGGCGATGCACCCCGACCGTTCGCAGTCGTCGTCCGCCTATCTCGGCGCCTTCCGCCAGGAATGCCGGATCACCGCCAGCATGGAGCATCCGCACGTGGTGCCGGTGTACGACGCCGGCGCCGACTTCATGGTCATGAAGCGGCTCACCGGCCACAGTCTCGAACAGCGCCTGCGCGAACCGAATGGAGCGCAGCAGTTGAGCGGCGCCGTCGAGGCGCTGCTCAAGGTGTGCGACGCCCTCGCCTACGCGCATGCGCGCGGCGTGGTGCATCGCGACCTCAAGGGCGACAACATCATGATCGGCGATTTCGGCGAGGTCTGGGTCATGGATTGGGGCCTGGCCGCCGGCTACCAGCCTGCCCCGGACGGGACCTGGTTGGCGCCGCCGATCACCGATCGCAACCAGATGTGCGCCGGCACGCCGATGTGCGTCGCGCCCGAGGTGGCGATCGCCGACCCCAACCTGTTCGGCCCGCCGATCGACGTGTTCATGCTCGGTGGCCTGCTCTACCGCATCCTCTGCGGCCGCTATCCCTACGATTCGCCGACCGGCAAGGAGTCGATGAAGAAGGCCGCCAAGCGCGACTTCCCATCCCTGCTCTCGCGCGCGCCCGCCGCGCCCTTCCGACTGGTCCAGGCCGCCGAGCGCGCGATGGCCTGGGATCAGGGGGATCGCGGCAGCCTGTCCGCCTATGCCGCCGACCTGCGCACCTGGCTGCACACCTCGGGCGCGGCGGCCGAGGCCAAGACCCTGGT
>JACDEC010000404.1 GCA_013816645.1 Planctomycetota bacterium | reverse complement strand
GCGCCAGGATGCCCACGCAGTCGCCCTTGCGCAGGCCCAGTTCGTGCAAGCCGAGGCAGAAGCGGCGGACCTGGCCCGCGAACTCCTCGGTCGACATGCGCCGCCAGTACCCGGCTTCGCGCCAGCTCAGCGCGGCGCTGTTGGCGTAGGCGGACGCGACATGGGCGAGCATGCCGGGCAGCGTCGAAAATGCTCCAACTCCCTGCCAGCGCATGGCCACCACTCCGCCGGGAGCATACGCCGGGTTCACGTTGGCCTCAACGGAAAGGCCATTGCCAGGCGCGCGCATCACCCTGTGGACCATATCCTTTCCCATGACTCCCAACGCGGAAACTAGCGGCGCGGAGGTCCAAGCCGTGGTATATTTCGTCCCCCTCTACAGCCGTTGAACTGGTTTTTCGCGCTTTCCCTCAGCTCCAGAGCTCCTCAGCCATCGACCGGCCCATCCGCGGGAAACCGTCCATGCGTCATTGGCTGAGGGGACTTTCGCAGCGGCGCCCGTCGCCGATGATCCTCGGCGCATGTTCGCGCACCGTTTCACCGTTCAGCTCCATCACACCGACGCCTACGGCATCCTGTTCTTCGCGAACCAGCTGATGTTCTGCCACGACGCCTTCCAGGCTTGGCTGGACAGCGTTGGACACCCCATGGCTCCCGAGCGGGCGAAAGCCGAATTCGTCGCCGTGGTCGTCCATGCCGAGAGCGACTACCGTTCGCCGATCCGCCTCGGCGACAAGCTGCTCATCGAGTACCGCATCGCCGCGATCGGCACCACGTCGTTCACCAACGACTGCCGTTTCCTCGATCCCGCTGGACGCGAAGTTGGCGCTGCGCGCGTCGTCCAGGTCACGCTCGATCCGGCGACCGGGGCCAAAATGCCCATCCCGGCTTGGCTGCGCGGGCTGCTCGCGGCGAATGTCTAGGCCGCCGCATGCCTGATCCCGGCCTCCCCCCGCTGCCGGCCGACGAACACAGCCGCCGGCTCGCGTTCCAGCTCGCTGCGACGATCCAGGATCCCGGCGGCGCGCCCGCTCCCAGCGCCGGAGCTGGCGGCGGACTCGGCGCCACCATCCGCGACGACGACGGCGCCGCCACGCGGCCGGATGGTCCATCGTCATCGTCGTCGACCCGGCTGCAGACCGCCCTCGAGGTGAAGGCCGGCCTGGCGGTGCCCGGTAGCCCGACCAGCGCGCGCTACTCGATCAACGGGGTGGTCGGGCAGGGAGCGACCAGCCAGGTGTTCGACGCGCTCGACCACACCTTCGATCGCCACATCGCCGTGAAGTACCTGCATGGCGAGAAGGCGATGGACGCCCGGCGCATCGCCCGCTTCATGAAGGAGGCCAAAGTCACGGCGCGGCTCGAGCACCCGAACATCGCGCCGGTCCATGACATGGATTTCACCGTCGATGGCGGCATCTACTTCACGATGCGCATGATCACCGGGACCTCGCTGGGCGATGCGGTGCAGGCCGCGCGCGCCGGGCGTCCTGCACCGCAGATCGCCACGTACTACCAACGGGTCAGCCTGTTCCTGCGGGTGGCCGAAGCGCTGGCCTGCGCGCACGCGCGGCGCATCCTGCACCGCGACATCAAGCCGGACAACATCATGCTCGGGGCTTTCGGCGAGGTCGTGCTCGTCGATTGGGGCTCGGCGCTGGTGCTCGACGAGGACGGGCCGCGCAGCGAACGCGTCGTCGGCACTCCGAACTACATGAGCCCGGAACAGGCGCGCAGCGAACCGGTCGACGAGCGCAGCGACATCCACTGCCTGGGCGCCGCGCTATTCGAAGTCCTGACCCTGCGCCTGCCGTTGAGCGCGCGCAACGATGCGGAGTTCTGGGAGCGCAAGCGGCGCGGAGCGATCGACCCGCCGAGCGCCGAGGAAGCCGCGCGCGTGCCCAAGCGCCTGCTGGCCATCGCGCTCAAGGCCATGGCGCCGATCCCGTCGCAGCGCTACGCGACGGTGCAGGAATTCGCCGACGACCTGTCGCGCTACCAGGCCGGGCTGGCGATCTCGGCCTACCGCGACTCCACCATCGAACGGCTGCTGCGCTGGCACCGCCAGCACGCGCGCTCCATCTGGGGCGTCGCGGCCCTGCTCGCGGTAATGGCCGTCGCGGGCTCGATCCTCTACGGCGAGCGGCTCAAGGAGATGGCCACCTGGGGACGGCCGATCGTCAACGAGACGTTCACCACCGACGCATCCTGGCAGAAGGATTGGGGGACGACGAGCGGATCGTTCGCCGTGCGCGAAGGGATGCTGGTGAGCGCCGATCTCGCCGACTCGATGGCATTCTACCGCCAACGCCTCAACGGCAGCATCGCCATCGAGTACGACGGCCGCTTCCTGCCCGACAGTCCGCCCTGCGACCTGTCGGTCCTCTACGCCCTGGACGACCCCTTCGTCAACTGGGGACGGGCCTGGTGGATGCAGGTGGGGGCTTACGATAATTCGTACGTCCATATCGTGCGCGCCGGCGACAACCTGCGCTGCGACCTCAACCTCTTCCAGCTCGAGCAGGACCGCACCTACCGCATCCGCGTCGAGATCGAGGACGACGTGGTCCGCATCCTCATCGATGGCCGACTGATCTGCGAGCACCGCGAGCCCGTGCCCTTCACGTCGGGATGGATCGGCCTGTACGGCTATTACCCGGGCAAGGCCTTCGACAACCTGCGCATCTACAGCAAGGGCATCCCCGAGAAAGTCAGCGCCCTGGCGATCGGCGATGGCGATTTCGCTGACGGCCTGTTCGACCGGGCGGCGACCCATTACCGGCGCGTCGCGGACGTCCACGCCGACAAGGCGATCGGCCAGGAAGCGCGCTACAAGCTGGGGCTCGCGCTGCGCACTGGGGGACATGGGAGCGCGGCGTACGCGGAATGGGCGCGCCTGGTCGATGAGCACTGGCTGGCGATGGTCGCCGTCCATCGCCTCGAGGACCGCATTCCGCTGCGCCAGTACGCCGAGGTGGCGGACGGCATCCTCGCGCTCTACGTCGACCACCCCGACCTGCGCCAGCGCCTGCGCACCCTGTGGATCCGCGCCGTCGAATCGGCGCGCGGGCAGCAGGTCCTGGTCGCAGCGGACCTCGACGCGCTGCTGTCCGTGCATGATCGCGCCTTCCCGCACGAGGACGACGCCAACGAAACCGCTGCACGCGCCCTGCAGAGCCTCGAGCGCTACGACGAACTGCTCGCCCGCTTCCCCGAGCAGGTGGTGATCTGTGGGGATGTGCTGCGTCAGCTCGGCCGACGCGATGAAGTGCTCGCACGCTATCCGACGCGCCGCTACGACGTCGCCTGGTCGCTCTTCGAGATGGGCCGCTTCGAGGACGCCCTGGCGATCCGTCCGCCCGTCGGCTGGGTGCATGATCGGGTCGACGACTTCCGCGGGCGGCCGGAGCGCTGGGACGATCCCGCCGCCTGGCTCGCCAAGCCGGGCGTGGGAGACTACGACCGCATGACCGCCTTGACCCTGCTCGGCCGATTCGACGACGCCGTGGCGGTGTTCAACGAGAAGGACCCCGTGGTCATGCCGGCGCTCCTGCTGCGCCATGATTGGGACCTAGCGCGCGCGGGCTTCGCGCGATCCCGCCCGCTGCTCGCGCTCATCGACTGCCACCAAGCCCTCGTCGACCTGGGCGAGGGCCGCGACGCCCAGGCCGACGCGCTGCTCGCGCGGGCCGACCCGGGCGCGGCGTGGTTCCGGGAGTACCAGCTGTGGTTCGCGTACCTGCTGGCCCGTCC
>JACDEC010000403.1 GCA_013816645.1 Planctomycetota bacterium | reverse complement strand
CGCCGGGCGGCACCAGGGCGCGTACCGCGAGCGACGCAGCGGGGGCCTGCTCGGCGACCTGGGTGCGCTGCTCGAGCGCGCCGTCGGCGCTGAAGTCGTCCCAGAAGTCGAGCAGGCTGTCGCCCCAGCTGACCTCGGCCCAGGCGGTGCGGTGGCTGACCGAACCGGTCGAGGTGGTCGCCAGCGCCAGCGAGCCCCAGTTGGGCGACGCGGGGTCGACGCCGGCGCTGTCCATGAACACGCCGCGCAGGCCGCGCTCCTCGCGCCAGGCGTTGCGGTTGCACTTGGGGGCGCGCGCGAAGACGTCGCAGCCGATGAAGTTCTCGAGGTTGGCGCAGACCGACGCCTTCACCGGCTTGCGCCCGGGATTGCGCAGCACCACGCGCAGCACCGCCACGGGGTGGCTGCTCGCCGCGACGTCGCCGGGGATGAGCGGATTGAAGGCCTGCACCGTGGCGGTCAGCGGCACGTCGTCGTCGGCCAGGTCGACCTGCCCGAAGGGATAGGCGCTGGCGAAGGACGCCTCGCGGAAGCGCGGCAGGCCGTGGTTGGCGACGGACGCGCCGAAGGCACCCTCATACTGCGCCTGGGGGATCGGTCCTTCGAGCAGCCGCGTCACCGCGGGTGCGCCCGGCGCCTGGGCCCACAGGATCAGCCCGGTCTTGCCCGGCACGAAGCCCTTGTTGGGCGCGTTGCCGACCTCCCAATCGCGCAGGTCGCCGCGCCCGCCGAAGGAGATGCAGCCGGTGCCGATGCCGCCGACCGGCATGGCGATGCGCGCGAGGTGATCGGCGTCGAAGCGGCGCAAGACGGGCCAGGCGAAGGCGGACGCGCGGGTGCGCATGGGGCGACTCCAGGATGTGGGATGTCGATGGCGACGGCGATCAGCGCGCCTTGGTCCGGGCGGTCCCCGCCTTGGCGACGGTCACCTTCAGGATCTTGCCCGCGCGCAGCGTGCGCTGCGGCAGCGCGATGGCGCCGAAGCCATCGAGTTCGACGCGCGCCAGGCGCAGTTCGCCCTCGGCGACCTCGATCTCGACGGCGACGCCGCGCCCGGCCTTGCGCTGGCGCACCGTGCCCCAGGCGTCGCCGGTCGACCAGAACCACGACGCGCGCGGCTTGGCCGCGACCGTGAAGCTGCCGACCACCGCGTCGTACTGGAATCCGCTGAGGATCACCACCGCGCCCCAGCTGGCCATGGCGCGCGCGTAATGGTGGCCGCACTCGGCCTCGTCGAACGGGCTGCGGCGCAGACCATCGTAACGGGCGCGGATCGCTTCGATGCACTCCAGGCCCTGGTCGACCGATCCCAGCTGCAGCATGGCCAGCGCGGCGACGTACTCGAAGCCGGTCATGACCTCGTTGTAGTAGGGGAACGGCCGCTTCGGGCGCCGCCCGCGCGGGTAGCTCGCCATCAGCAGCGCGGATTCGTCGGCCAGCGCGAAGCCGCGCAGGTGATTGAAGTGGTCGGCGAGCCCGCGCTTGAAGTTGTGGGTGTGCACGGCGCGCGCCGCCTTGGCCAGCTTCTTCGCATCGCCGAGGTCGCCCAGGCCGTTGACCCGCGCCATGACCTGACCGACGAGTTGGTCGACCAGGCAACCGGCGCCCAGCTGCAGCACGGGGTCGAGGGTGTCCCCGCCCATGCCGATGATCAGCCCGGGCGCGATGTCTTCGCGCTTCATCGGACGGATCTCGTGTTCGTAGTAGTCGCCGTTGAATAGGTGCTTGTCCATCCACGCGCTGCCGCGGGTGAAGAGCGCGCGACAGCGCTCGGCGAATTCGGTCTCGCCGAGGTGGCGGGCCATGTCCTCGGCCGCGCGCAGCGCGCCGAGGTACCAGAAGCCCATCTGCGGGTTCGGGCCGTAGTACTCGACGTCCATGGTGTTGTGCTGGCAACCCTCCATGACGCCGTCCTGGTCGGCGTCCCAGCCGCCGGGGATCCAGCAGTACTCGAGGCTCTTGCGCGCGCCCGGCCACAGCCGGCGCAGCAGCGCCTCATCGCCGGACAGCCGCCATTCGCGCTGCAGCTTGATGATGCAGCCCATCTGGCCGTCGGCGGCGGCCATGCCGTATTCCTGCGCGCGATGGATCGGCAGGTTGACGCGGAAGGCCATCAACCCGTCGGCTCGGGTCATGTGCGCGAATTCGACGGTGCGCATCGAGCGCGCGAGTTCGCCGAATACGAACGGCGTGGCGAGCTCGTAGTTCCACACGTGCGTGCACGAGCCGTGGCAGCAGCCGCCGGTGTCGCCGCAGCCCTCCCAGCCGAAGAAGTGCCCGTCGGGCGTGCGGAAGCAGGTCTGGGTGCGCAGGGTGCTGAGGTTGGCGAGCGCCGCTTCCTTCACCACCTCGGGCAGGTCCGAGGCGCAGAAGCGCTCGACGAAATCGATGGTGCGCCGCTCGAGCTCGGGGAGTTCGGCGGCGAAGCGCCGCAGCGCGTTCCAGGCGTCGCCGGCGACGGTCGCGTAGTGGTTGCCGATCCACGACGGACTGTCGCACGCCGCGCCCGGGGCGCAGGCTCCCGGAACGCAGGCGCCGGTGGTGGCGGCGTCCTTGGGTGGCGTCCAGGTCTGACGGTTGGGGAAGCACCAGCCGATCAGGAAGGTCACCGTGCGCTCGCCGCGAGGCGGCACCACGGTGCGCACCGCGATCGAGCCCATCGGCGCGTCCTCCTTCACCTGCTCGCGCTGCTCGAGCGCGCCGTCGGCGCTGAAGTCGTCCCAGAAGTCGAGCAGACTGTCGCCCCAGCTGAGCTCGGCCCAAGCCTCGCGGTGGCTCAACGATCCCGAGGTCGTGGTCGCCAGCGCGAGCGTGCCCCAGTTCGCCGACTTGGGGTCGACGCCGGTGGTCTCCATGGCGATGCCGCGCAGGCCCTTCTCCTCGCGCCACCGATTGCGGTTCGCCTTCACGCCCTTGGTGTTCTTGTCGTTGCCGATGAAGTTCTCGAGGTTCGCGCACACCGAGGCGCGCACCGGCTTGCGCCCGCGGTTGCGCAGCACCACGCGCAGCACCGCCACGGGATGGCTGCTCGCCGGCACGTCGCCGGGGATCAGCGGGTTGAAGGCCTGCACCGTCGCCTCGAGCGGCACGTCGTCGTCGCTGAGCTCGACCTGACCGAACGGGTAGGCCGCGGCGAACGAGGCCTCGCGGAAACGTGGCCAGCCCTGGTTGGTCACCGGGCAGCCGAACGCGCCCTCGTGCTGCCAGGCCTCGAGCGGACCTTCGAGCAGACGCGTCACCGGCTTGGCGCCGGCTTCCTGCGCCCAGAGCAGCAGCATGGTCTTGTTGGGCACGAAGCCCTTGTTGGGCGTGTTGCCGAGTTCCCAATCGCGCAGGTCGCCGCGTCCGCCCAGCGACAGGCTGCCGGTGGCGATGCCGCCGACTGGCATGGCGATGCGCGCGAGATGGGCGCTGTCGTAGCGGCGGAGGACGGGCCAGGCGGAGGATGTCTTCATGGCCGTGTAGTTACACGGAGCGGGAAGTGGGTCAAGGTGGGTGGAAGAGTGCGAAGTACCAAGTGCAGAGTGCGATGTACCGAAACTGCGTAACCAGAACACCTTGCGCCGATGCCACACCTCGCACCTCGCACCTCGCACCTCGCACCTGTAGCCCTACTATGCCACCGCGATATACGCCGCGCTCGCCATTTCCAGCCGAGCCCCGGCCACGGCCGCGCGCAGGGCGGTGATCTGGCGCTCCTCCTCGGCGGCTTCGGCGACGGCTTGGCGCGCGTCGGGATGCGCTTCGCCCAGCCG
>JACDEC010000402.1 GCA_013816645.1 Planctomycetota bacterium | reverse complement strand
GCCGACGGCCGCGGGATCGTGCTCGCGGGCGCGGATGGCCAGCCCGGCCTCGCCGGCGGCGAGGCACCCGAGCGCGAGGCGTTCACCGTGCGCTTCCTCGGGTCGGACAAGCCGCGCGCCTACCGTGCGAGCGTGCGGATCGTCACCCAGGCGATGAATCGCGGCCAGCTCAGCCGGGCGCAGGAGGGGGAGCCGCCGATGAACCTCTACTACGTCGACCTGCCGGTGACCGCGACCGTGCGCTGACGCCGCGCCCCGGATCGCGGGTCGCTGATGCGTTCCTGGGGAAGGCCATAGACTCCCGCGCTCCTGGAGGGTCCCCATGGGCTTCAACTGCGGCATCGTCGGCCTGCCCAACGTCGGCAAGAGCACCATCTTCAACGCCTTGACCCAGACCCAGGCGGCGCAGGCGGCGAACTACCCGTTCTGCACCATCGAGCCCAACACCGGCATGGTCATGGTGCCGGACAAGCGCGCCCAGGTCCTGCAGGAGATCGTCAAGACCGATCGGGTGATCCCGACCCAGCTCGAACTCGTCGACATCGCCGGCCTGGTCAAGGGCGCGTCCAAGGGCGAAGGCAAGGGCAACGCCTTCCTTGCCGCGATCAAGAACGTCGACGCCATCCTCCACGTCGTGCGCTGCTTCGAGGACGGCAACATCATCCACGTCGACGGCTCGATCGACCCGGTGCGCGACATCGAGACCATCGACATCGAACTGATCCTCAAGGACGAGGAGACGGTGAAGGCCAAGTACGACAAGGCGATCAAGCGCAAGACCGACAAGGAGTCGGCGGCGATGATCCCCGCGCTCGAGAAGGTCCTGGCCGGCTTCAAGGCCGCCAAACCGGCGCGCGCGCATGGCCTGACCGACGACGAGAAGGTCCACATCCGCGACCTCCAGCTGATCACCGCCAAGCCGATGCTGTTCGTCTGCAACGTCGCCGATGGCGACCTCGCCGACGGCGGCAACGCCCACAGCAAGGCAGTCGCCGCGCACGCCGCCACGGTCGGTTCGCGCGCCATCCTGATCTGCGGCAAGCTCGAGGAGGAACTCGTCCAGCTCAGCCCCGCCGAGCGCGCCGACATGATGGAGGGCCTGGGCATGACCGAGAGCGGCATCGACCGCCTGGTCCAGGCCGGCTACGGACTGCTGAACCTGCAGACCTACTTCACCGCCGGCGTCAAGGAGGTCCGCGCCTGGCAGGTCGAGAAGGGCTGGAAGGCTCCGCGCGCCGCCGGCGTCATCCATACCGACTTCGAGAAGGGCTTCATCCGCGCCGAGGTCGCCAGCTACGACGACTACGTGAAGTTCAAAGGCGAGAAGGGCTGCAAGGAAGTCGGCAAGCTGCGCGCCGAGGGCAAGGACTACGTCGTGCAGGACGGCGACGTCATGCACTTCCTGTTCGCGAAGTGACCGGGGGCGTGGTCGTGGATAATCCGTACGCCGCGCCCGCATCGCCGGAAAGCGCGTTGCAGCCGGATATCGCCGCGCTCCGGACCATCGCCATCCCGATGAAGAAGGAGCTGGTCGAGTTGCGCCTTGGCGCCGAAGCAGTCCAGGTCAAGCGGTCGACGACGCAGCGGACCTTTGCCCGCGAGCGCCTGTTCGATGAAGCGGTGTTCGTCTTCGGCCGCACCAAGAAGCTGCTGCTCAAGAAGGATGCGGTGCTCGGGCCGGTGGACGAGGCCGACTTCGCGGCGGCGTTGCGCTACTTCGGCGTCGCCGCCTTCATCGCTCGCGACGCCAAGCAATCCCGCACCCTGCTGCTGATCACCGGATTGTGCTTGGTCGGCTTCGGGTTCATGGTGTTCAGCACCGGGCAGGGAGATCGGCTGCAGGTCATCCTGGACGGCGCTTTCATCGGGCTCGGCTTCCTGCAGATAGCCTATTATTTCGCGTCCGCGCGCATGACCACCCACCGCGTCTACCTGTGCGCGCTGGTGCTGAACGCCTGGTTCTTGCTCACCATGGCCGGTTACGGCGCGCGCGAAGGTAGCTGGTGGTGCGGCATCGTCGCGGTGATCGCGTTCTTCGCCGCCAAGGCGGCTTGGACCAAGTATCGCTACTTCGGCAGCTTGGCAGCGGACGGCGGCGCGGGACCGGATGCAGAGAAGGTGGCAGAAGCAGCGGTCTGATACGTTGTCATGCCGAATAGGCCGTGAAAACCAGCGCGAGCATACGCAGCATCAGGCGATCGCGACTAAGCGAGCGCCCATGATCGCTGGCGTGCCGGTCGCTGGAAAACGGCAGCGTGCGCGCGACGCTCTCCCACCCATGCCGATGCGCCGCCTGCAGGATATCCAGATCCGCGACCCGTTCGTGCTGCCGCTGCCCGGCGAAGGCTGGTACCACCTGTTCGGCTCGACCGACGCCAACTGCTGGTCGGGGCCGGCGACCGGATTCGACCGTTACCGCAGCCGCGATCTGGTGGAGTGGGAAGGGCCGTTCCCGGCCTTCCGAGCGCCGGAGGGATTCTGGTCGGCGACCCAGTTCTGGGCCCCCGAGGTCCATCGCTACCGCGATCGCTGCTACCTTTTCGCCAGCTTCAAGTCGCCGGAGCGTTGCCGCGGCGTGCAGATCCTGGTCGCCGACCATCCCGAACGGCCATTCGTCGTGCACAGTTCGCAGCCGGTGACGCCCGCGGCCTGGGAATGCCTGGATGGGACGCTGCATGTCGACGCCGCGGGCCAGCCATGGATGGTCTTCTGCCACGAATGGGTGCAGGTCCACGATGGCGAGATATGCGCCGTGCGTCTGTCCACCGACCTGACCCAGGCGCTCGGCGAACCGGTCCTGCTGTTCCGCGCCTCCGCCGCGCCCTGGGCGCTGGCGACAGCGGCTGGCGACCGCATCACCGACGGCCCGTTCCTGCAGCGCTGCGAGGATGGGTCGCTGCTCATGCTGTGGTCGAGCCTGGGCGCGCACGGCTACGCGATGGGCGTAGCGAACTCGCCGACGGGATCGATCCTGGGGCCATGGCGGCAGCAGGCCGAACCGGTGTACGCGCGCGATGGCGGCCACGGCATGCTGTTCAGCGATTTCGCCGGCCATCTCCAATTGGCCATCCATACGCCCAACGACACGCCCAACGAACGTCCGGTCTTCCTGGCTACCGAGATCTTCGCTGGCGGCCTGCGCGTCATCGCCGGGGCCGCGGGATCGACCAGCGCGTAACGCGGGATGCGCGCGCATGGCCGTCACCGATGCCGGTCGGCTCAACCCGAGGTGATCAGCCGAAGCGTCAGCCCGCCCCGGCACGGCGAGGTGCCGTCGCCGCGACCCATGCCCCGGATCGAATACAGCATGGTGTCGGCATAATCGGTGATGGTGAAGCGGTGGACGCGGCGCGCGGCATCGCCGCCGTCTGCGACCAGGGGGAATTCGCGGCCGTCGTCGACCCAGCAGAACTGGAAATCGGCGCGGTCGGCCCCGATCTCGATGCGCGATTCCAGCTCGTAGGAACCGTTGCCGACGATGATCT
This sequence comes from Planctomycetota bacterium, assembly GCA_013816645.1. GTDB lineage: Bacteria > Planctomycetota > UBA11346 > UBA11346 > UBA11346 > JACDEC01. The sequence goes on along the minus strand of JACDEC010000402.1, from coordinate 278 downwards.
CGTTGGCGAACCATTCGCGGAAGAAGCCGGTGAGCGCAGGGAAATCCCAGTCGGCGACCAGTCCGGTGCGGGCGAGGTCATCGGCATCGCGCGGCCGCGCGTAAGCGACACCCAGCGCGTCGAGTCGGGGATAATGGCGCGCGAGGCGCGGCGCGAAGTCGTCCCAACGGCGCTGCGCACTGGGCGTCCAGCCGATCTCGGCCAGCGCGAGCAGGCGCGGGAAGGCCATGCGGTCGATCGCGACCTGCGGCTGTTCCCACAGGCAGGCGTGCGGACCG
>JACDEC010000401.1 GCA_013816645.1 Planctomycetota bacterium | reverse complement strand
CGATGACGCTGAGCGGGTTGACCGTCTCGCGCATCGGCGAACAGCAACGGCGCGAGCGGCAGACCGACCTGACCATGGCGGCCGAATCGGCCACCAACGAAGTCCTCTCTTGGCTGCAGAACAACGATGGGGCGATCGCCTACCTCAAGGACATGGCGGTCACCAGCACGCCAGCCTTCCCCACCACCACTACCAGCACCTCGCTGGTGCTGGTCTCGACCAACGTCCCCGTCAACTTTCCATCGGGCATGGCCAGCACGGGCGCCATAACTCCGGCGATCCCGGCTGCGTTCCCCGCCCTGGTCGGCTCGGATCCGGTGGCCATGAACGCGACCAATGTGCGCAACGGCTGCACCGTGGCGTCCAAGATCATCAAGATCGTCCCGAGCGGCGCGGTCGCCTGGCCGAGCGGCAACGAGCGTTTCATGGTCTACACCACGGCGACGCAGGGTTCGGGCAAAACCCTACGCCGGCAGCGCGTCTCGGCGGTGATCCGCGTCAGCCGCATCTCCGAGAGCATCTTCACCCGGGCGATGTTCTCGATCGCGGGCTACACCTTCAAGGGATCGGCGACCACCGACAGCTGGAACAGCGCCAGCGGCACGGTCGCCTACTCGACCGGCATCGCGGGCAGCAACGGTGGACTGGGCTCGAATGGGACCCTCGACGTGCAGAAACCCGAGAACGTGGCCGGCCCCTACGAGGGGAACCTGAACATCCCGGTCAATCCGGTGCCCTACAACCCGCCGGCGGTGATCGCGAGTACCACCACCGCGTCGCTCACAGCCTACAACAACGTCGTGGGAGCGCTCGGGTACGGCAATCAGGGCGGCAATGTGACGGCCATCCTCGTACCGAACATCTCGGACAACATGGTCTTCGGCGGAGCGGGCACCGTGAAGCTGTATGTGAATGGGGTCATGAACCTGGCGGACATCACCTTCGCCCCGGGCAGCACGGTGAAGCTCGAAATCTACCAGAACACCTACAGCGGCGGCGCCGAATCGCAGTACGGCAAGACCAACTTCGGCGACCTGACCAACCCCAGCCGCCTGCAGATCTACACCAACCACACCGGGTCGGGCAAGGTCAACGGCGGCACCAATTGGAGCGCGGTGCTATTCGGACCGAACCTGACCCTGCGCTTCAACGGCAACGCCAGCTACTACGGATCGATGGTCGTCGGCAGCCTCGCCGGCCTGGTGAACGGCAACTTCGCTTTCCACTACGACGACTCGCTCGCACAGATCCCCGTCGGCTCGGCCCTGCCGCGCCTGACCGCGGCCGCCTGGTTCAACCGCGACCTCACCTTCAGCGAGCCCTGATGCGCTTCGTTCCGCCGCGCCGCCTCGGCGCCCTGCTGCCCACCATCCTCGCCGGGAGCCTGCTGCTCGGCGAGGAGCCCAGTTCCCCGACCCCGCCTGGGCCCGACCCCGAGGCCCAGGTCGAGGTCGCTGACGGCGCCAGCCCCGTCGATGCGCTGCGCGCGGTCGTCGATTCCGGGCGCGGCGATGCCGAGACCAAACTCGTGGAACTGGTCAGCCTGAGCTCCGCGAACGACGCGATGGTCATCCTCGAGCGCATTGGGCGCGACCAGGTCTTCGCCGGCCGCCCCGCGCTGCTCGCCGCCTTGTCGCACGGCGACCCACGCATCGTCGCCTCGGCACTGCGCGCGTGGGGCGCGCTGACACCGAGGACCGGCGAGGAATCCCGGGCGATCTGGGCGACCCTGCAGCGTTCGGACGAACGCGTGCTGATCGCCGCGCTGCAGTGTATCGGGACGCTGGCCGATGCGCGGCCGACGCCGGCCGTGGTTGAGCTGCTGGCTCATCCCAAGCGGAACGTCGCCAACGATGCGCGCCGCTGCCTGAGCCGGATCTTCGGTTTCGACGTCGGCTCGGATCCGCAGCCGTGGCTGGATGAGCTGACCAAGCGCCAGGAGCGGTTCATGCCGACCCTCGACCTGCTGCGCGACGCGACCGCCTCCGGCAACGATGCCCAGGTGATCCAGACGATGTCCGACGTCGTCGCGATGCCAGACATCCAGATCGAGGTCATCGAACTCATCCTTCCCCTGCTGGATGACGGCAGCCAGCCCGTGGCGGACGCGGCAGCCGATGCGCTCTACACTCTGCGCCCCGGCGAATACCCCCGTCCCGGTAGTGCCAGCGGTCTCGGCGTGGCGCAGGCTGGCGTGAACCCCTATGTGGTCCGCTCGCTCGGCGACGGGCTTTCGGCGGCCGTTCCCGCCGGGACGGATGCGGCAACAGGCTCGGTGGCTGCGAACAGAGCGGCCGCGAAGGCGACCGCGGATCCCGTGGTGGTGGATGTAGGCGGCAGCTTCCCGTGGGGGGTGACGACGATCCTCGCTGCGGCGCTCGCCGGCTTCGCGCTCTGGGCGCGAGCCCAGCGGACCCCGGCCCGCGCCCCGTCGCCCGGAGCCCGCAGCGACAAGCCCGCCAAGAAGGGCCCCACTTTCACCTCCTAAGCGCGCGCCATCCGCGCGATGCTTGACGCACTACGTCGAGCGGCGCTGGACATCCCGACCGTGCCGCGTCTCATGGCGCGCCGTGGAGCGCGCAGCCATGTCCGATGCCCTCAAGGCCAAGATGCAGACCGCCACGCTGGTCTCCAAGGAACTGTTCGCCGGCGGCCGGCTCGGGGTGTTCAAGCTGCGACCCACCAAGGGCGAGCGCTGGTGGTACCAGGCGGGCCAGTACACCACCCTCGGCCTGGACACCGCCGAGCACGGGTTCATCGCCCGCGCCTACTCGATCGCCGGCAGTCCGCTCGATCCCGACATCGAGTTCTTCATCGCCCTGGTCGAGAACGGCAAACTGACGCCGACGCTGTTCGCCCAGGAGCTGGGCGCGACCTTCCACTTCCTCAAGCCGGTCGGCAAGTTCACCCTGCGCGCCGCGGCCAAGCGCACCATCGTCATGGCCGCCACCGGCACCGGCCTGGCGCCGTTCGTCGGCCACGTGCGCAGCCTGTGGAAGCTGCATCAGGCCGGCGTGCCCTCCGACTACCGCATCATCCTCTTCCACGGCGCGGCCTACGCCGACGAATTCGGCTACAGAGCCGAGCTCGAAGGCTACGCCGCCGAGCGCGCCAAGGGCTTCGACTTCACCTACGTGTGCAGCGCCAGCCGCCCGGACCCCGCGCGCGGCTGGGACGCGCGCACCGGCACGGGCCGCATCAACGAGGTGGTGCGCCACGTCTTCGCCCAGCCGATCCCGGCGGGTCGCCAGGTCGCCCTGCCCGCTGGCGTCGACCGCGCCGCGCTCGCCGCGCTGGTCGACCCCGCGCGCACCGCGTTCATGACCTGCGGCAACCCCGGTATGATCGAGGACCTCAAGGAACCGGCCAAGGCGATCGGCGTCGACGCCTACCTGATGGAGGAGTTCTGGAAGGCGTGAACGCGCCGCTGATCGGCGGCTGATCCGGCGGTCTCAGCGCTGCGGCCGCCTGGCCCCGGCTTCGCCAGCCAATTCGTCGCGCGCCAGCGCCAGCTCGGCGCGCAGCCGACGCGTCGCCTGCGGGCCGGCGTCGGCGATCGACAACACGGTGGTCTCGAGCACCCGGCGGTCGTCGTTCTCGGCATCGACCAATTCCTGGGCCAAGGCCCGATCGCCGGCGCTTGCCTGCGGATCGACCGCGATCAGGCCGTCGCCCGCGAGCACCACGATGCCGCGTCCCAGCAGCGCGCGCAGCACCGGCCATCGCGTCAGGCGCGCGTGCAGGCGGGTCGGCGCACGCCACTGATCGCCGACC
>JACDEC010000400.1 GCA_013816645.1 Planctomycetota bacterium | reverse complement strand
CCCTGGGCACCGTGCACAAGGCCTTCCAGGCGATGCCGTTGGCCAAGGACCGTCGCGACGCGCTCGAAGCGGCGGTGGTGCAGCGCCAGCAGGCCTTCGCCGCAGCCGCGGCCGCGATCGCCTTGGCGGCGAAGGAGAAGCCCTGCTGGCAGGCGCTGGCCGCGGTGCTCGAGCCGATGCGCTACAGCACCCGCTACATGGACATGGGCAGCGCCGCCAACGCCGAGGTCGAGAAGTTCCCGACCCCGGATTCCCAGGACCTGGCCCGCCAATTCGTCGAGCTGGCGAGCCTGGCGCAGCGTGCCGAGGGGTACCTGCGCAACCACATCAAGACCCGCGCCAGCACCGCGCCGATCTCGATCACCATGCGGGTCAACGGCGAGAGCAAGAAGCTGCTGCTGATCAACCTTACCGACAAGGAGATCCAGTGCCGGCCGCCGATCGGCGTCGTGCAGAAGATGGACCGCCAAGTCACCGCGCTGGCCTACCGCGATCTGCTCGACCAGGCGATCTCCAACCTGCCTTCCGACGTCAAGCGCGAGCGTGCCCGACTGATGGCCGCGTTCCTCTGGGTGTGGCGGCCAGCCGACGTCCCCGAATGCCTCAACGAGATGGCCGACGACAAGCTCGCCCAGGCATTGGGTCGGCTCGAAGCCAATCGCAAATCGTCGGCCCTGGTGGTGCGGGGGATCCGACGCGATGACGGCGGCTCGCTGTTCGCCTACGATTTCCTCGGCCGCGACGCGGCGCTGCTGCGCGACTTCGCCGGGCAGGGCGCTGCGCTCGGCGACAGCGGCATGACCTGGCGCACCGACGTGGTCATCGGCGAGGACGACCGCGCCGAAGCCAGCCTGCCGACGCTGCGGTGGAAGGGCGCGGTGCGGCCGCCGGTGAGCATCGAAGCGACCGTGCGCCTCAACCGCGACACCCAGCTCGCGCTGGTCGGGGTCGCAGCCGGCACGATGCGCGCCCGCGTCGGCTTCAGCCTGAAGCAGGCCCGCCTCGCCGTCGGCTCGCTGTTCACCGGGGACGAGGTCAACTTCAACATCGGCACCACCCAGAGCGCGCCGCTGCTCGATATCGGCCAGCCCGTCAAGATCGTCGTCACGGTCGACGAGCGCTACCGCGCGCACCTGCTCTACAACGGCACCCTGGTCGAGCGCGATCGCCAACTGCCGACCAATCAGCCGATCAGCGTGATCTTCCAGGTCTTGCAGACCGTCCCCGGCAGCCCCGGATCGATCGTGGTCGAGAGCCTGGATATCGAAGGCCGCGCGGATCCGTGAGCCGGCTGGCGTAGGAGTCCAGACGGTCAGGGTCGGCCGATCGGTCGGGAACCATTCCCGTTGCCGCACGTCCAACGATCCGACCATCGCAACGCCGGCGACCCGCGGAGGGTCGACCACGCGCAATGCCAGAGGAGGCTGCCCCATGTGCTGTTTTTCAGGACCGGTGAACGCCGTCGGCGCAACCCGCATCTTCGCCCGTCTGTTCGCCGACGGTCGTCAGGCTCTGGCCTACGGCGCCGACGTCGACGCTCCCGCCGAGCTGGCGATGGTCCTGCCGCTGCCGGTGGCGCCCGGATCCGGGGAGGCAGGCGTCACCTTCGTCGATCTCTCGGGCTATCCCGGCTTCTTCGCCGGACTGGCTGCAGGGTTCGGACCCCTTCCGGGCAGGGGAGGCGTCAATCCCGTACCGGCGTCCGCCCCGACGCCGCTGCGCGTGCATGACGTCGGCGACTTCGTCGCTTCGTACGTGCCGACCATCGCCGACTTCGCGCGGCTCGATCAGCGCTTCCGCCTGCCCGAAGGCACGTGGGAGCGGCTACCCGGGTATCGCGACCACGGCTTCGCGGTTTTCACGCTCAAGCCGGGGCTGCGCAGCTTGCAGCCGATGGCATTCACCTTCCCGAGCGCGAATCCCGACAAACTCTTCTTCCCCACGGTCCACATCCACGACGGCGCGGTGCACGAGCGGGCCGATTTCGATCACGAGTTGTACCTGCAGCCCGGCGGCGGAGTCATCCCCGGCACAGGTTGGGACGAGAGCCGAAGCGATGCCCAGGCGTTCATCGCCGTCGACCGCGCCAAGGGACTGGTCGATGGCGAGCGCCACGTCTACCGCGCGACGTTGCGCGGCTCGCTGCCCAATCGGGACACCTGGGCATGAACTCCGCCGGTCGCCGCCTGGAGGGCTGTCTAGCAGACTCTATGCCTTCGGCCTCGACTGGCTGGCGGATGGCCCGACATCCAGGCACCATGCCAGTTCCTCGGCGAGTCGCGACGACGGCAGTTCGCGCACGATCGGCAGGTCGACGGTCGAGATCGTGGTCTGATCGTCTCGCCCTTTGAGGTGGTGACGACCGATCGCGATGGTCGACCATTCCGGTGGCAACGAGGCGGCGAAGGCCTCTTCGAATAGCAACGCCGTGGCTTGCGTGCGGGTCAGCGCCTCGAGCCGGGCGGCGTGGTTCACGGGATCGCCGAGGATGGTGTAGTCGAGTTTGAATCCGCTGCCGACATTGCCTTCGAAGACTTCGCCAGCAGCCAGGCCCACGCCGACATGGAGGTAGCGTTCGGGTGCGTTGGCTGCGGCCTGGCGCCTGATCCGCGCCAAGGTGGTGAGGATGTCGAGCGCCGCCGCGAGCGCCTCGCCGCTGCATTCGCGGGGGAAATGCGCGAGCACCGCGTCGCCGATGATCTTGGTCACCTCGCCGCCGCGCGCGCTCACGCAGCCGACGCAGACATCGACGAACACGGTGATGAACGCGGCGAGGCGGTCCGGGGCGAGGGCCTGCGCGAAGGCCGAGAAGGCGCGGACATCGCAACAGAGCACTGCCCGCTGCACGCGCCTGGCCGGGGCGGTGGTGGGGTCGATGCCGCTCTCGAGGAGGCGGAACACCGCGGGTTGGGTGTAGCGTCCGACCGTTCGGATGGCCTGCGATAGCCGTGCGATCACCGGCCTCAGGTAGCCGGAATCCGGCTCATCACCGAGATTGATCACCCGCATCGCCCACGCGGGATGATGGCGGGCGAGGTCCCCGTTCTCGACGGAGATGACCACCATGTCGCGGTGCCGCGGATCCACGCGGATGCGATCGGCCAGAGCGTCGACCGCGGCCTCCGGCCCCTCGAGCTCCTGGAAGAAGACGCCGTCGTCGTAGGTGAGCACGCCGGTGATGTCGAGGCGACGGTTGTTGGCCTGCGCCGCCGTGGCGATGGTCTGGAGTTCTCCCGGCGCCAGGACCGAGGTCGCGCGACTGACGTAGGCGAGACGCTTCATATCAGCAGGATACCGCGCGGTCCTACGCTTCGTCAAGTCGTGCGGCGCCATCCTTGCCGTGAACCCGCGGGTGCGTTCAGGGCATCAGCCCGGGTACGGATCCCCCGACCGGGGTGCCTGCGGCGCCTGCTCGTCGAGCGATCGCCGGAAGCGCAGGCATCCCGCGAGGAATTGCGGCCACTCCGGCACCGTGGGTAACGGATCGGTCTGCTCGGGGAGCAGGCGCCACAGGGCGGGCTGATGCCAGCACAGGTCGTGGCCGGTGGCATCGCGGTGGGCACGGATGCCGTCCCGCAGCTTGCGGACTTCGGCGATCAGTTGCTCACGCGACATGGCGTCGACATCGTTGTCCACCGCTGCTCCCGGGGGTCCGGCAGGGAGCTTCGCAGCGCGCGCGATGAGGCGAGCGCCATGCCGGTCGCGCTGAACGCGCCGTCCCAGGTGCGCGGGGCGACCGCCTTGGCGGAAGGGAGCCGCTCAACCGAGGCGCCTCACCCCGCC
>JACDEC010000038.1:10752-12865 GCA_013816645.1 Planctomycetota bacterium | reverse complement strand
GTCGGCGCCCGCCCAGTCGTCGAGCGCGCCGTCGACCACCGGAGCGCTGCCGCGCAGCGCGACCTGGAGCGTGCCGCCGCCCTGCTCGCGCTGGCGCTTGGCTTCCTGCTCGACCGTCCAGGCCTGCGCCTTGGCCAGCTGCGCGGCCGAGATCGGCAGGTCGGCGTCGGGCAGGCGCTTGATCGTGTCGAGCCCGCCGACGGTGACGATGCTGCTGCCCGAGAGCAGGTAGACCGATCCGTCGGCCACTTGGGTCAGAGTCGGCCAGAAGTTCTCCTCGCCCAGCGAGGTGTCTTCGAGCCGCGTGCCGCGCTCGGCGACCGGCATCGCCCAGCGCGAATGGGTGCGCGAGTCCTTGAACAGCGTGGCCACCAGCAGCCCGTCGGTGGTGAAGACGTAGACGTTGCCCTTGTTGCCGTTGATCGCCCAGCACCAGCCGGCGTCGGACTTCGCCGGCTTGAACGGCGGCCCGAGCATGCGTGTGGTGCCGATGAGCATGCCCGGCCGGTCGGACACCGGCGCGCTGTGCGACGGGTGCAGGCCGGGCCAGAGATTGGGGTAGGTCCATTTCACCGCGCCGCCCTTGGCGCCGCTCAGCGACGACTGGGCCGGGAACGGTTCGGGCGGGATGGTCAGCACCGTCCAACCATCGGCGCACAGCAGGGTGTGGCCGCCGCCCGAGGTGTTCGGAGCGCGGCCGCCCGGCACCACCGCGGTCGCCGCGGCGAGGTCGTAGAGTGGCACGCCGGCCGCGTCGAACGAGGTCGGCTTGATGACCAACGCGGTGGCGGTGGCCAGCGACAGGTCGTCCTGCACGGTCATGCCACCGCCATCGTCGCGACGCAGGTCGACCTCCTCGGGCTGGACCGCGACGTCGTGGTTGCGATCGCTCCACACGAACAACAGGGGATCGCGACCGTACTGGGTGCCAGCGGGCAGGCGCGCGCGCATCGCCGCGGCCCGGCCCTCCTGCCCGGGGACTTCGAGGCTTCCGGTGGGCAGGTCGAGGTCGACGCCGGCGTCGATGCGGGTGAACGCCGGCTGGTCGAGCGTGGTGTCCGAGAAGTACTCGCCGCGCAGGCCCTGGCTGTCCTTGGCGCCGGCGGGCACCAGCCGGTCGGCGGGGATCGCCACCTTGGCCAGGCCCTCGCCCGACCACATCAGGTGGATGCTCGCGCCGCCGCCGCCCTGGTAGTACTCGAGCTTCACGTCGAGCGGCTTGCCGGCCACCACCTGGACGATGCCGGTGTTCTCGGTGGACCCGTGGTCGGTCCAGTTGTCGATCACCGGCTTGCCGCCGATCCACAGGCGCACGCCGTCGTCGCTGACGGTGTGGAAGCTGCACGCGCCGGTGATCGTCGGCACCACGCTGCCGCTCCAGCGCGCGGAGAAGCGCTGCAGGGTCGCGAAGCAGGCGCTGATCGGCGCCCATTGGTTGGCCGCGCCCGCCGCCGCGACGGGCGTCGCGACGCCGCCGGCGTAGCTCCAGATCCCCACCACGCCCGGGGCGTTGGTCGGCGCTGCGTTGTAGGTGGTGGTCAGGTAGTCACGGCCCTGCACGCGCAGGCGCTGCTCGGGTCCGCATTCCCCGCCCATCTCGAGCGCGTGGCCGGGTCGCCAGAACACGTTGCGCACCGCGCTGGTCCCCTTCTTCCAATCGAGCGCGAACTCCATGCCCATCAGGAACAGGCGCGTGGGGTCGGCCGCGTCGAGGGTGCCGCCCTCGCCGTAGCGCGCCGGGCCGTACCAGGCGGCGTCCAAGGTGCCGTCCGGGCGCCACACGCTGACCCGCTTGGGCTGGTGGTTGTTCTCAGTGACCCACAGCCGGCCGCGGCTGTCTACCGCCATGCCGTAGGGATCGTTGAGATGCTGCGGGTCGTAAGCGCCGACCGTCGGCGGCCCAGCCTTGCCGATGGTGCGCTGGAGCTTGCCGTCATCGCCGAACACCGCGATCTGGTGGGTCTTGCCGCGCGTCGAGACGTAGATGCGACCGCCGTCGGCGCACAGGCCCTGGGGCTGGTCGAGGCCGCTGCGCACGACCACCTCGGGCTTCAGCTCGGGCATGCCGGCGGGCTTGGCGTAGAGCTGCAGGTCGTAGATCGACCACCAATGC
>JACDEC010000038.1:0-10742 GCA_013816645.1 Planctomycetota bacterium | reverse complement strand
GCATTGCCGCCGCTCGATACCAACCTGAGGAAGCGCGTGGTCACCGCCGGGAACTGGGCGTCCATCGAGCCGGGAGTGCCGGACACGGTGGCGATGGCCGCGCCCCAGGCCTGGCCGTCGTCGCTGGCGACGATGGTGAAGGCGCTGGGGTGGTCGTTCCCCGACTTCCGCAGGTCGATGGTCAGGCGTGCCACTTCTTGGCGCGCGCCGAGGTCGATCTGGAACCAGTCGCCGGCCTGCTGCCCACGGTGGGTGTCCCAACGCGTGTCCGCGCTGTCGTCGAGCGCGCCAGCAACCTCGCCGGAACTGGCGGAGGCGATCCAACCGGCGCGCGCGAGGCGCTTGCCGGTCGCGCGTTCGACGAGATCGGCGGGCAGCGCATAGCGCACCACGGTCCCCGCCGTCACCGCCACCAGCCGGCCCTTGGCGTCGAAGGCGAGTCCGCGCGGCTGCGGGCACGGGAGCATGCCGAGCACGCTGCCCGCGGCCGCGTCGACCAGCATCACGCGATCGAGCTTGGTCAGCGCGCAGGCGATGATGCCGTCGTGCGCGGCCAGACCGTCGACCTCGCCGTCGGCCTGCGACGGGAACTTCCACTTCACCACCGCGGATTCGCCCCCCTCGGGCTTGATGCCGAATAGGCGCAGGTCGCCTTCCCACGCCGACGCGCTGTAGGCGTACCAGCCGGGCACGCGTCGCGCTCCGCGATCGCAGGCGACGAACGGCGCGCCCGTCCACACGCCGCCGACCCAGCCGATGCCGTGGCGCTTGCGGCCATCGAGGTCGAGCCAGGCGAGTCCCGAGCCGCCCTCGGAGATGTAGCTGCCGATCAGCATGCACTCGCGACCGTCCTTGGTCATGCCCGCGGGCACGAAGCACGCGGCCTGCGGCGGGGTGTGGTTGGACAGCCACCAGCCGGTGCCGTCCGCGGTCTCCCAGGGCGGCGTGCCGTTGGTGTAGTAGCTGAATTCGTAGGTCAGCGGCAGCTCGTCGCGCACCAGGCCGCGCACGCGATAGGTCTGCGGCGGGACCAGCGCCCCGGGGATGCGGTACTGGAAGTGCTCGGCCGCCTCGAAATCGCGGCCGCGATCGTCGAGCCCGTCCCACCAGGCGATATTGTCGCCAGCTGGGAAGCGCGTCTCGGAGACCAGGTTGCGCACGCGGTTGCCATCCTGGTCGTCGATGACCAGGGTGACGAAAGACGGCCGTTCGAGGCGGAAGGGCACCGGGATCGGCGGATGCGCTTCGGCGACGACCACCTGCGCCGGCGCGCTGAGCGGACGGTCGCCGAGCGCGGACAGCGCGAGCAGTTCGCCGAGCCAGACCCGCTTGCCCTGCATGCTCTTGCCGCCGAGGTGGCCATGATGCTGGCCCTCGTCGATGGCGCCGAGCAGGCGCACGCGCACGCCGCGGGTGGTCACGACCTCGGGGAAGGCGAAGGTGTTGGGCGTCAGCTGGAGCGGGTAGAGCGGATGCGCTGGCGTCGCCGGAACGACGGTCTTCCATTGGGCGTCGCTGGCCTGCGCGGGATGGCGATCGGCGGGCGCGGTGCAGACCTGGACGTCGACGCTGCTCGCACCCGTGGCCAGGCCGACCAAGCCGCTGATCGCCTGCGGCTGCGCCCAGGCCAGCATCACCCAGGCGGGATGCTCGGCCGACACGGCCTGTTCCTGGCCGTGCTCGCCGTTGTCCCAGTTGTCCCAGCCGTTGTCGCGCTGGTCGTTGACGCGCGCGGCGAGGTCGCCGTTGCAGCTCGCGGTCGCGACCGCTGCCGGAGCGAGATTGGTCCAGCGTTCGGCGAGCAGCCACGCGCCGGCCAGCCAGCCGTTGTAGCGGCGGTCGGTCGGTTTGGCGACGTGGGTGAAGCGCAGCGCGCGGGTGGTGGTGCCCGGCGGCAGCACCCAGGTTGCGTACTCGCCGGAATCCGCGGTGGCGACCAGGCCTTCGCGCGTCGCGCGCTGGGCGGCGATCCATTGGCGCTCGTCGCCGGGGTCGCCGGGATAAGCGGCATCGGCCTTGAGCACGCTCAGCGAGCCGCCGCGGGCGATCACCGTGCCGACCGGGACCGGCCGGGTGAAGCCCAGGCGCAGGTGGCGCGGTCCGGCCTTCTTGGTGTCGCCGTACTCGATGCCCGACCAGCCCAGGCGTCCATCGCGGGTCCACACCAGCCAAGCCGGACCTTCGCGCAGGCGTTCGGGACCGATCGCGGTCAGCGTGCCCGCGCTCCACTCCGCCACGGCGGCTGGATCGAGGTCGGATATGGCGACCGAGGTCGCGATCTCGGCGACGGCGAGCGCCTGGATCAGCACCAGCAGGCCGGTGAAACGAAGAAGAGAGTTGGTCACTGAGCTGCTCCTGCCGTCGTTGGTCGGGTGGTGATACGGGCTTCACGCTCGTGCGGTGACCCCGGACGCCAGCCGGGCGTGGCTTGCTTCACCCATCCAATGAAGTGAACCCCGGTGGCTTCACGGGCTCGACTCGTCTTCGAAGCGCGCGGGGACACGCACGATCTGACCGGGCGCAGCGCCGGCTCGTGTCGCGTCAATCCATTGCAGGCAGCGGTCGAGCACGTCGCGGGCGTCGAAGCCGAGCCGACGCACCGGCAGGACCGACGGCGTCGGCCAGGGGAAGTTGCAATGGACCACGACGTCGACGTCCTCGGGCACGCGCACGCCCGAGGCGCGCAGACCCTCGGTCGCGTGCTCGACCAGGTTGTCGTCGCTGATCAGCAGGGCGTCGGGACGTTCGTGCTGGCTGCGGTTCATGAGCAGGTGCGCGATGGCGCGCGCGCCGATCGCGTTGACCGGATCGATGGTGTGCCACCAATACGGCCTGGTGACCAGGCAGCGCGCGGCGAGTCCGTCGAGCGTGCGCTTGCGGTACTGTCCCTCGGCGCCGTGGACGGAGAGCACCGCCACCCGGGTGCGCCGACGCGCTTGGAAATGGTCGAGCGCCTTGGCGAAGAACTCGTCGTGGTCGAGCGCAGCGGCAGCGATGCCCTTGATCGGCGTGTCCATGATCGCGATGCGCGGGACGCCGGGATGCGTCACCACCGGCGTGTCCATGACCTGGAACGGATTCACCGCGAAGATGATGCCGGCGAGTCGCTGCAGGCGTAGGTCGCGGATCAAGCGGCGTTGACCCTCGCTGTCAGCGTTGCCGTTGGCGCCCACGAACACGCTGACGCGGCGCGGACCGGCACGGCGGGTGATCGCCCGGGCCTCGTTGGCGAGCGCGGTCCAGAAGTGCACGGTCTCCTTGCCGGGTTCCCAGGGGATGAACAAGGCGTAGTGGCAAGTGCTCGGCGGATGTTCGACGACGAAGGTGCCTAGCCGACCGCGCGAGACCACGAACCCATCGGCGATCAGGCGGTCGAGCGCGCGCTGCACCGTCACGCTGGCGGCCGAGAAGCGCACCTGCATCTCCAGACGGGTCGGTAGCCGGGTCCCGGGTGCCCACGAACCATCGAGGATGCCCTTGCGCACGCTGGCGATGATGCGGTCCTGCTGGTAGGTGCTGCGCGCGCCACGGTCGGCTCGTTCGGGCTCGTTCGGAGTGCGCATCGACATCCACCGTAGCCGTCAATCACTTCGCTCAAAGCACGCTTCGGGTGAAGCGGCGATGGTCCCTGGTGCGGTGGCGGGAATCTTCAGGGGACGAGTACGACCGTCGCCCGATTACCGGCGACGCAGATGCTCTCCAGGCGCAGCTCCTGGTCCTGACCGTCGGTGAAGACCGGCACGATCTCGACGCTGTGGGCGACCTCGGGGTCGAGGCCACGGGCAACTTCGATCACCAGGTGGCCCGAGCCCTTCTTCCAGCGATTGGCGTCGAAGTGGACGTCACCCTTGGTCTGGGCGGAGTGATTGACCACCGGCTGGCCATCGACGAGCACTTTGAAGCGTCCCGAGGACTCGCTGGCCTCGCCGAAGAGCAGGATGGCCGAGGCCTGGACCGACAACTTCAGGCTGGCCACCGGCTGCGCTTCGCGCGCGACCTGCCCGTCCGCACCCTTCTCCGGATTGCCCTGCGCATCCTTGCGCTCGCGCCGACTGTTGGCGACCACCAAGCCATCGACCCAGCGCGACATCAGGAAGTCGTAGTAGATCGAAGTCAGGTGCGGCTTGCCCGTGGTCCAGCCCGCGGGCAGGGCGCCGAGACCGTCCAAGCGGATCCGCTTGGCGGTGGTGTAGGTCGCGGCATGCAGCATCTGCGCCGGCGCGCGGCAAACCTTGCCGGCATCGAGCGCGGCGGTGAACCCGATCCAGGCGGCCTCGGCGAACAGTGCATAGCCCGTGTCGCCGGGGTGCACGGGATCGCTGTCCCACAACGCTGAGATCTTCGCGCTCCCGGCTTCCACCCGATCGATGATCAGGGTGATGGCGTCGCCCCAGCCGCAGCCATAGGCCTCGGCGATGGCGCGGTGCGCAGCCAGACGCTTCATCTTGGGCAGGTCCTCGCGCTTGATGTTCCATTGGAACGGGAACGCGACCTGGACCACCGGCACCTTGGCCTCTGACACCAGGCGGCGCACGATCGCTTCGTAGGAAGCGAGCATCTCGGTGTCGTCGGAATAGATGTCGTCGTTGGCCGAGAAATCGAGGAACACCAGGTCGGGTTTCCAGCGCAGCACGTCGCGCTCGACGCGGAAGACGCCGAGCTGCGAACCGGTCCCGCCGATCGCCGCGTCCTTGAAGAAGAAGTGGGCCTGCGGGTAGCGCTGCTCGAGCCGTTCGGCGAGCCTGGCACGGTACGAGGTGGTAGCGTGGTCGGTGGCGTTGGCGCCCCAAGTCAGCGACGCGCCGAAGAACACCACGTTCAGACGCTCGCCCGCCTTGGCGCGGCGATCGAAGTCGGCGAAGGCGGCGCCGTCGGCAGCTGGCGCCGCGGCTGCAGCCAGGGCGACGACGAGGCAGGACAGGAAGGCGCAGACGTTCGACATGGGTGCTCCGGGCGGACGGTATAACGTGAAGATGCGTCTGGGCAGCAAGCGGTTCGGCGGCCGCCATCGGCACGGTCAGGCAGGATGGGGAGGGACCTCGTCATCGAGCTGGGATTCGATGATCACGTCCGCGGGACGGCGACCAGCGCGCAGGGCGGCGATGGACGCGAGACACGCGTCGAGGATGCGCCGCGTGTCGTAGCCCAAGCGGCGGATGGGCAGGACGCTGGGCGTCGGCCAGGGAAAATTGCAATGTCCGATGACGTGCAGGCCTGGGACGCCGGCATCGCGGATCCCGGCGGTCGCAGCTTCGACGAAGTTGTCGTCTGCGATGATCAGGCCATCCGGGCGTTGCGCGCGCGGGCCGTGCAGCAGCAGATGCGCGCAGGCGCGCGCCGCGAGCGGCTGATCGAGCGGTACGATCTGCAACCGCCAAGGCGCGACCTCGCATCCCGCTTCGTCCAGGGCCTCGGCGATGCGCTGTCCCTGTCCGATGGTGACCGAGATGGCGGCGATCCTCCGGCAGCCGCGTTGCGTCAGGTGCGCCACTGCACGATCGAAGAACGATGAATGGTGCGGGCAGATCACCGGAGGGTCGTCGGGCGACTGCCTGGGCATGATCGCGACGCGGGGGATGCGGTTGGCCGCGGGGAATCGCGCGTCCACCAGGCTCGCGGGCGGCGTCGCGAAGATCGCTCCGGCGAGACGGCCGGCCCGGGCCTCGCCGAGCAACCGGAGGTAGGCCGGATCGTCCCCACGCGGATGGATGCCGGCATGGATCGCGATGGCGAGTTCGGGATGGCCATTGCGACGCTCCGCTTCGCGCTGCAAGGCCCACCAGAACCGGTTCTCTTCCGGCCCGGACCAGGGCGAGACCAGCGCGATGCGCCGCAGGTGCGGTGGGTGCTCGGCGACCCGGGTCCCCTTGCGCCCCGCGGCCGCGATGAAGCCGTCGGCCGCCAAGCGGTCGAACACCGTCTGGATGGTCGCCCGGCTGGCCGTGAACCGCCGCTCGAGTTGCGCCCGGGTGGGCAGCAGATCGCCTGGCTTCAGGTCGCCGCGCACCAGCCGGCCGCGCAACGAAGCGAGGATGGCGTCGGATTTGACCGCCGCGCGGGGATGCGGGACCGGCCGCTTCACGCCGGTCCGCGTCCGGGCTGGATCGCGATGCCGGTCATTCGAGGACGAGTTCGCCCCACAGCTTGGGCTCCATCTGCAGCTCGAAGACCACGTCGTCGACGATGCCGGTCTTCTGGTTCGACCAGTACGAGCGCAGCCGGGTGCGATCCCCGGCCTGGTTGCCGAAGGTCGCGCCGAAGTCGCCCTTCAGCTTCATGCCGGCTTTGGGCGCGATGCCCAGATCGGCCGCCGGGATGCTCGCTTCGACGACGTAGCCGTCGCCGCGCTTGGTCACGGTGATCGCCGCCTTGTCGAGGGTCAGGACGCTGTCCATGACGTACGCCTTGACCACGCCCGAGCTGAAGGTCTTGGCGTGCTTCTGATCCGCGACCTTGCGGAACACCACCGCGGTGTCCTTGCCGTTGCAGTTGCCGATCGACAGGCGCAGGTCGCCCTTCGCCGCCTCGTCGCGGTCGCCCAGGTCGGTCCCGAGCTGCAGGTCGACGGTGTCGCCGCCCCAATACATCGCGTCCGGGGAGCGCCCGCCGTTGACCCACGCGGTCTTGTCCTGGACCTCCCAGCCCACGTGCAGGTGCGCGTCGTCCCAGGCGCAGACCGCGCGCACGCGCGTGCCGGAGCTCTTCTCGAAGCTGAGCACCTTGGCCCCCGCGAAGTCCTTATCGAGGTCGCCGGTGAACGCGGCGGGCGTCGCCTGCTTGACCACCAGGCGCTGCTTGCCGACCACCGTCTGGAGCGCCTGTTCCTTGAACGTCTCTGCGAGCGGACGATCGCTCTCGGCGATGGCGATCGGCCCACCCTTCAGCTGCTGCACCTTGTCGATGCCGTCGACCTGTACGTTCCAGAAGCCGGTCTTGCCCGACTGGACGTAGAGCTTGCCGTCCGCGGCGTAGGTCGCCGAGCCGCCGAAATCCTCGCCACCCATGCCGCAGGGCGCGTCGTTGAGCAGCGCGCCGGGCACCGCCTTCTCGGGGAAGGTGACCTTCATCTGGTCGGGCTGGAACAGGCGGCTGAGGTAGAATCCCTGCTCGGTGATCAGGTGCCATTCGCCGACGTTGGTCGAGATCACCCACACATTGCCGATCGGAGCCGGCAGCTTCACCGTCCCGCAGGCGTTGATATTGTCCATGCTGTAGGATCCGCGCACCATGCCGACCTCGGGCGGCGGCGCGTTGTGGCTGCCGTGCACGCCGACGAAGTTGTCGGGGTACCACCACAGCTGCTTGCCGGTGGCGATGTCGAAGCAGCGCATCTGGGCGTGCGCCTCGCCGTAGTTGCCGCCGGACAGGACCAGCGAGCCATCGGCGGAACCCATGCCGTTCGCGGGCATGGTCGTCGACTTGGCGAGGTCCCAGGTCGGGGCGCCGCACGCCGTGAATCCGGTGGTGCGGAATTGGCGGTTGCCGGAATACATGGTCAGGTCGGGAGCGACCATCATGTGCCAGGCGCTGACCTTGACGATGCCGGGCACCGGCGCCGAGCACTCGTCGGCGTCGACCGTGGCATCGTCGTCCTTGTCGGCCCACAGCACGGTGTGCGCGCCTTCGGGCGCGCGTTCGCCCGTGAAATCCTTCCCGTCCTTGTCGCGGTAGAGCAGCATCGAGCGCAGCTTCCACTCGCCGGGACCGCGGTGCTCGAATACCTTCAACGGCGCCAGGTCGTAGGCCCAGTTCGCGGAGGTGACCAGGTATTCGCGCTTGTTGGCGGCGATGACGAAACGGCTGTTCTGGAAGCCGCCGTCGTCGATCACCCCGAGACAACTCGCCTTGCCGGTGGTGGCGTCGATCTTCCACTCGCTGCCCAGGCCGGACATCACCGATGGATCCTTGGGACTGATGCTGCCGCCGAGCGCGCCGTAGGTCGCCGGCCCGAACATCTCGCGGACGAACGCGCCGCTCTTGGCGTCCCACACGCTGATGCGCTTGGGATTCAGGTGCTCCTCGGTCACCCACAGCTGGCCCTTGCCGTCCACGGCGATGCCGTGGGCCAGGCGCATACCGCTGGGGTCCCACCGACCGACCGCGGGGCGACCACCTTTACGACCGATCGCGCGCAGTTCCTTGCCCGCCTTGTCGAAGACCACGACCTGGTTGCGGTCGCCGCGCACCGCGGCGTAGACGTTGCCGTCCTGATCGGTGGTCAGCCCCCAGACATCCTTGACGTCGGCGAACGGCTTGGCCGTACCGGTCGCGCTGTCGATGAGCTGGATGCCCTGATGGTCGCTGGAGCAGTAGCTCAGCCCGCCGCCAATGGCCGCCAACGCGACCGGCGCCTTGACGGTGATCAGCTTCTTCAGCGCGCCGCTCGTACTGTCGCAGACCAGCAGCGCATCGCCCTTGGCGCTGGCCAGGTAGAGCTGCCCGTCGCGCGCCGCGATCGCGTCGATGCGATCGGGCATGGCCTTCTTCTGCTCGTCGGTGAGCAGGTCGTGGAGATGCAGATCAGGGGTATCCTTGCCCGGCCAGACCACGTACGCGCCGTCGGCGAAGGCCAGGCGGTACGCGTAGGTCGAGTCCTTCTCGCCCCAGGTCACCCCGTAGATGTGCGTGCCGTCGGAGGCGAGCTCCTGGCAGCCCGACATGCCCTGGCGGCTGTGCTTCCATTGCACGTTGCCGGCGGTGTCGCAGGCGACCATGGCCTTGCCGGCTTCGGCACCGCTCCAGCCGAGCAGGACGCGGTCGCCGATCGCCGCGGCGCTCGCGGGCAGTCCGTGATCGCCACCCCAGTTGTCCTTGCCGCTCGGGCCGTCCCACGGCGCGCTGCCTGCATTCGCCGCCCACCCCACCAGCTTGAGGTCGAGGCCGGGATGGACGAGCGCCTGCCAGGTGTAGCTGCCCGCCGGCACCGGTTCGCCGGGGTTGCGCCATGAGAAGGTGGACAAGCCGTCCCACTTCACCTCGTGCTTGCCCTTGGTGTAGAACGCGGTCTTGAGCAGCTGGCGGGCCACGGTCCCGTCCGGCGCGAAGATGTTGAGCGAGATGTAGCCGTCGAACGGCATCTCGAAGCTGATCGCCTTGTGGCCGGTGAGTTCCTTCTGCTTGATCAGGCCGGTCCAGTCGATGGCGGGGACGCCCTCCTTGAGGCTCACGGCGAACTCGCGGCGGTCGGACAGGCGTACCGGCGCGGGCTCGACCTTGCCGGGCTTGGCCAGGGTCGCGTAGCCCCAGTGCTGCGAAGCCATGAAGGTGAACACCCGATCGGGCTGGACGTCGGCCTGGAACAGGTCCTTGACCGACAGACGTCCGCTGGTGCCGACGGTGTAATTGGGCTCGAAGGTGAGGCGGATCTGCTCGCCAGCCATCGGCTTCCAGCCGTCCGGGGCGATCAGGCTCCATGGGATGGCCAGTTCCTGCGCGTAGCCACTCGTGTCGGCGTTCACGACGAAGGCCTGCTTGGCGCCCTTGGGCTGCGCATCCTTAATCCCGCCCTTGTCGAACTTGGCGCCGTAGGCGACGTCCATGACGTGCTTGCCGTCGCGGCCTCGCCAGCAGGTCCAATGCGATGCGCGGCCCTGCTCGACATGGCCGCCGGAGCCGACGATGACCCGGAACTGCAGGCTGTCACCCTGGAAGCCGTAATCGCCTTCGACCTGGCCGGGATTGTTGAGCGGCGTCGGGTCGACGAAGCGCATGAGCAGGTAGAGGTGTTCGGCGTCGTAGCCCGCGTGCGCCCAGAACGCGAACTTGTCGCGCTGGTTCTCGACGTCGCTGCAACCGAACAGGCCAGCCGACAGGTCCCAATCCTTGGATGCGCCGTCCACGGTGGTACCAGTGACCGGCAGCACCCGCAATCCGGTGTGTTCGGTCTCGGTCGCCATCAACGGCGCGCAGACCAGTGCGGCGAGCGTGGGTAACAGCGCGAAGGAGGTGCGGGTCATGGGAGCTCCGAGGAGTGCGGGGAAGCGCCAGAACGATGCATTCGTCCTGGTATGTCGTAAAGCGTAAACAGGATGAAACGGTGACCGTGTATCCGCATGCCGGCTGCGGGCGGACATTGTTCGCTTCACCCACCCAGCGAAGTGATGCGGTGGAGCGGTCGACCGGCCACCATCAGGTGCCAGGTGGATCGTCGCGTGAAGCACCGTCACCGGGCCCTGCGCCATCCATTGGTTTGCCGAATGCGCGCGCAGTCCATGATTCCGACCAACATGCCTATGCCCAGCGACGGCAAGCAGGGCTCGATCGACGCTGCCTTGCGCCGCCGGATCACCGACGGATTGCTGGCCCCCGGCGAGCAGCTGCCGCGTCGGACGGATCTCGAACGCGAATTCTCGGCCAGCCGGGTGACGATCCAGCGGGTGTTCGATCAGCTCATCGCCGACGGCTTCGTCCGCACCAACGGCCGCGGCGGCACCTTCGTGGTCGAACATCCGCCCCACCGTTGCCGCTTCGCGCTGGTCTTCGGGGTCGCCGACCTGGACAGTCAGCGCTTCTGGTCCGCGCTCGACCACGAGGCGCGCATGCTGTCCAGTCCCCGGCGGTCGATCGTCTCCTACGCCGACGTGCTCGACACCCAGGAGGCGGCGGCCCAGCAGGGCAGATTGCTCGCCGATATGCGTGCGCGACGGCTCGCCGGCGTCATCTGGACGACCTTCCCGGGCGAGGCCATCGTCGAGGGCCCGCTGGTGCGCAACAGCCTCGTCCCCTCGGTCGCCATCATGGGG
>JACDEC010000399.1 GCA_013816645.1 Planctomycetota bacterium | reverse complement strand
GGTAAGGAGCTTCATGCATGGACCTCAAAACCGCCACGATCCCCAGCCGACTTAATCCTTCACACTTCGGCCTTCGCACTTCGCACTTCGCACTCCGCACTTCTGCCCCCTCACACCTGCGGCGCCTGCGACGTCTGCCTGGGCGAGACCGAGGAGCTGGCGCCCGCCGACGCGCTGGTGACCGCGCAGAAGATCATCTCGGCGGTATGGCGGCTCAATGGGCGCTTCGGCGCCGGGCACGTCGTCGACGTCGTCATCGGCAAGCGGACCGACAAGGTCGCGCGCGGCGGCCACGATCAGCTCAGCGTGTTCGGCCTGCTCGCCGACGCGGGCGAGCAGGCGGTGCGCGCGTGGATCGATCAGCTCGCGGTCCAGGGCCACGTCGCGGTGGTCGAGGACGGCGTCTACAGCTTCCTGACCATGACCGAGGTCGGTCGCGGTCTGTGCAAGGGCGAAGGCGCGGTCCGACTCGGCCGCCCGGTGGCCAAGAGCAAGCCCGCGCGCTCGAGTCGACGCGGCGACAAGGGCAGCGGCGCCAAGAGCGGGAGCGACCGGAGCGAGCGGGCATCGTCCAGCGCCGACGACGCCTTGTTCGAGCGGTTGCGCGCGTTGCGTCGCCGGCTCGCCGAGCGCCTCGGGGTGCCACCCTACCTGGTGTTCACCGACGTCACGCTGCGCGCGCTCGCCAGCGAGCGCCCCGCGACGCTCGAGGCGATGCGCGGCATCAAGGGCATCGGCGAGACCAAGCTGGCGCGCTACGGGACCCAGTTCCTGCCGGTCATCCGCGGCGAGGACCCTGACCTTTCCGACGCCGGGACCTGAGTCCTCGGGCACTGCGCGATGCAGTGCCGGTTTTCGCCAGTCCACGCATTCCGCAAGGCTTGCCCCGCGCGATAAGCATCGCGCGAACCTGGCATTATGTCCAAACCTCGCGCATCTCGCGGATTTTTCCCAGAGGATCGAACAACCGTCGTGGGGACGGCTTTGCTTGGCATGGTTCGAGCTTACCCAGGCGTACCGGCGGGCGACCCGCCGGCTCAACAACGACCGCCATCCGACGCAATTGCCAAACCGAATGGACAACCCCATGACCAACAAGACCGCTCCTCAACCCCGCACCCAGCTGGAGACCGAGACCTTCGATATCGAGCAGGCCAGCAAATCCTGTGGCCTCAGCGCCGGCGTCCTGCGTATGTGGGAACTGCGCTATGGCTGGCCCCGTCCGGGCCGCCACCCCAATGGCTACCGCTACTTCACCCGCTACCAGATCGAGGACCTCAAGCGCATGTCGGCGCTGGTGAAGTCGGGCATGCTGATCGGCAAGCTCATCCAGGACGGCATGCCCAAGTGGCCGAACGACGGCAGCGCCAAGCCGAAGCAGTCGAACTGCCTGCTCGAGGCGACCCGCGCCCTGCCCGAGCCGCGCACCGAACAGGCGATCATCATCCGCGCGCGGCTGATCGATGCGCTCAAGACCCAGAACCACGGCAAGGCCTGGGAACTGCTCCTGCGCTGCACCTGGGAAGTGCACCCCAACGACCAGATGCTGGCGGCCTGGCTGCCCTCGCTGGTGGCGATGGAGGAATTCGCCGCCGCCGACAAGCCGATGCCCAAGCGCGCGGACCTCGAAGCCTTCATCCGCGAGCACGTGCGCGGCGCCCTCGGTCGCCTGCCGCCCGACGACCGCCCGCTGTGGATCATCCCGGTCAGTGAAACCGACACCTGCGCCGCCTACGTCGCTGCGCTGGTGCTGTCGCAGAAGGGCCGCGTCGCCCGTCCGTGGCAGTGGGACAAGCTGCCCAACGCGCCGTTCATGACCATCGGCAAGCAGCCGGACGCCTCGCGCTTCCCGGCCGAGCGCAACCAGGGTCACCTCGCCGTGGTCGAGCGGCCCAACCAGCCCGGGCTGACCGGTCTGGTCAAGCCCGGCGCAACGCTGCCCGCCTCGGTCTGAACGCCTTCACGATGGCGCGCCGGCCTGCTGCCGGCGCCGCCTTCACCACCCCCGGGGCTCTCCCCGGGGGTTTTTTGTCGGCATTTGTCGCCCGTTTTCGCCAGAGGCGATCAAAACGGCTTTCCTTCCCCTGGCTTCTGCCTATATCCCCGCCTCCGGTTCAGTCCCGAGCCCGCATCCAATTAAGGATCATCATGGTCAGAATCCTCGTCATCCTCGCCGTCCTCATCGCCGTCGTGATCGGCATCAAGGTCGTCACCGACAGCAATGCCAAGCGCGAAGCCGCCAAGCAGGAGGCCATCGCGGCTGAAGCCAAGGCCAAGGCCGACGCTGAGCGCAAAGCGAAGGAGGATGCCGACGCCAAGGCCAAGGCCGACGCGGACGCCAAGGCCGAGCTCGATCGCAAGGCGAAGGAGGAGGCTGACGCCAAGGCCAAGCTGGCGAAGGCCGAGGCCGATCGCAAGGCGAAGGAGGAGGCCGACGCGAAGGCCGAAGCCGATCGCAAGGCGAAGGAGGAGGCTGACGCCAAGGCGAAGGCCGAGGCTGCCGCCGCCGGTAGCGACGCCGCCGCTGCCAAAGCCAAAGCCAAGGCCGACGCCGATCGCGCCGAAGCCGAGCGTCTCGCCAAGGCCAAGGCCGACGCCGACGCGAAAGCCGAGGCGGATCGCAAGGCGAAGGCCGATGCGGACGCAGCCGCAGCCGCGATGAGCGACGCCGAGCGCAAGGCCAAGGAAGAAGCGGATGCCGCAGCCATGCGCAAGGCGCAGGAGGAAGCCGACGCCGCCGCCAAGGCCGACGCCGAGCGCAAGGCCAAGGAAGAGGCGGATCGTCTCGAGGCCGAGCGCAAGGCGAAGGAAGATGCCGATCGCGCCGCTGTCGCCGCCGCCAAGCCGAGCCCGACTGGCGAGACCTTCATCGTTGCCGCCAACGGCGCGCGCACCTACGTCAACCGCACCCGCCTGCTGAGCGCCAACGAGGGCGGCAAGCCAGCGGTCCGCTGAGCCTTCAGTTGGGGGAGCGGGAGCAGCCCGCACCCCCAACCAACGCGCCTCCGGCGCTGCCCCCGACGAAAGACCAGCTCTGGGCGCGGCTGAGCCGCGCGGATAAGCGAAAGGCCCTCGGCGAAACGCCGAGGGCCTTTTGCATGATCATGGCCGCGGTGCGGGCGCTTCCCATCCACCGCCCAGCGCGGCGGCCAGCGCCACCAGTTGGCGCGCCGCGTCGAGCCGTGCCTGGGCGCGCACATCGCGGGCGTCGACCAGGCGCGTGCGTGCGTCGATGACGGCGAGGTAGCTGTCGAGCCCTTCCTGGTGCCGCTGTTCGGCGAGTTCCAGCGCCGAGGCCAGGGCGGCGACCTGGCGGTCGAGCTGGGCCGCGCGCTCGCCCTGGCGCGCCAGCGAGGCGAGCGCGTTCTCGACATCGGCGTAGGCCTGAAGCACGGCGTGCTCGTAGGCGGCGACGGCCTGCTCGGCGCGCGCATCCTGCACTGCCACCTGCTGCTTCAGGCGACCGCGGTTGAACAACGGCACGCGGATGCTCGGGCCGATCGACCAGGCCCGGCTGGCGCTGTCGAAGAGATCGGAGGCCCGCGTGCTCTCGTAGGCGAAGCTGCCCGAGAGCGACAGGCGCGGATACAGCTCGGCCTCGGCGATGCCGCTGCGCGCCACCGCGGCGGCGACCTGTCGCTCGCGCAGGCGCAGGTCGGGTCTCCGGCGCACCAGGTCCGCCGGGGCGACCATCGCCAGGCCGGCGATCGGCACCGGTATCGCCGACGGCATGAGCATCGCGACCGCATCGGGAGTGGTGCCGATCAGCACGCCCAGGCGGTTGCGCAC
>JACDEC010000398.1 GCA_013816645.1 Planctomycetota bacterium | reverse complement strand
ATCCATGTCAGCGCCATCGTGGGCCTCGCGCTCGCCGTGCCGCCGACCCTGCCCGTGGTCCTCGCCTCCGTCCTCCTCGTCTTCCTCGGCGGCCTCGGCACGACGGTGGCCTACCACCGCGCCCTGGCCCACAAGGCCGCGTCATTGAACGTCGTGGTCGAACAATTCCTGGTCTTCTGCGCCGTGCTCAACGGCTCGGGCAATCCGCTCACCTGGGTCGCCAATCATCGCAAGCACCACGCGGTCAGCGACACGGTCGAAGACATCTCCTCCCCGCACTACGGCGGTTTCTGGTGGGCCCACCTGCGCTGGCTGTGGCAGGCGGAAGCGGCTCCGATCGCCAACTATTCGCCGGACCTCGCCAAACATCTGCGCTACAGCCGCTGGGGCTTCTTCCAGCCCGCGGTGCTGGCGATCTCGCTGTTCGGCGGCCTGCTCTGGCCGGGCGCTGAGAGCTGGAGCGAGACCCTCACTGCGTGTCTCTGGCTCGGTCCAGTGCGCTTACTGTGGGCGCTGCACGCGCAGTGCACGGTCAACAGCGTCTGCCACCTCGGCCAGCCCAGCGGCGTGGGCGGTAGCAGCAAGAACGTGTGGTGGCTGGCCTTCATCCACCTGTTCCAGGGCGAGAACTGGCACGCCAACCACCATCAGCGCCAGATCGATCCGCGCCTCGGCCAGAAATGGTGGCAGGTCGACGTCGGCTGGTACACGCTGGTCGCGTTGCGCAGCGTCGGACTCGCCTCGAAGCTGCGCGTGCCCGATAAGGATGCGCCGGCAGTCGCAGCCGGTTGATCCGAGCGTCGCCCGGTTTAGCGATGTTGAAAAAGCAGCCTGCGGGGACCCGGGGGACCCAGTCCCCCGATACGAAAAGTCCATAGCCTTCGATTTTCGTGGAAGATAGCCACGCGAGCGCACCGCGACGTGCGACTGCGGGAGCGGCTGCTGATCTTCAGCAGCCGGTTAGGCGACCGGATCGGCGGGATGCGCCCGCGCCACCAGATCGGCCGCCTCGCTCTTGCCCAACCACCGGTCAATGCCGAGGTGCACGAGGTAGAGCACCGGCGTGAGCGCGACCGCCTCGATGAACTTGATCACGTAATTGGTGAAGCTGACCTTGGCGGCGGCGCCGGCGCCCCAGGCAGACGCCGTTGCCCGATCGTCCCCGAGCGCACCAGCGACGTGGGGGTAGATCACGAACGCGACGAAGATGACGACGAAGCTGTCGATCAGTTGGCTGACCACCGTGCTGCCCTGGGCGCGCAGCCAGAGCATGCGCGAACCCGTGCGCCGGCGCAGCCAGGTGAACACGCCGATGTCGAGCAATTGTCCGATCAGGAACGCGACCGTGCTGCCGATCACGATCGCCCAAGCCGGCCCGAGCACGATGCGATAGGCCTGATCCATGGTCTCGCTCGAGACCCCCTCGGTGAAGCTGATGGTCGGCGCCGAAACGGCTGCCTGCACGACCGGCTGCAGCACGAGCAGGACGGCGATGGCGATCACCGTCAGGCGGATGACCACCCGCCGACCGAAATACTCGTTGATGATGTCGGTGAGGATGAACGTCGCGGGGAAAGCGATGATGCCGACGGTGGCGATGAACTCGTCGCCGCCCAGCCCCAGGTGGCGCGGGCGCAATCCGAAGATGGTGAAGTGCCAGAGCTTGGCGCCCATCAGGTCGGCGGTGACGAAGAAGCCGATGAACAGCGCGCACAGCGTCAGCAGCAGGGTTTCGCGCCGGTTGCCTGCGGGGGTGTGTTCGAGGTGTTCACGCATGTCGCGGCTTATCCCCGCAGCGGCGGGCAATACAACCGCGGATTAACCGCCCCAACCGGGAATAAGATCGAATGGATCGAACCACACGGTGGCGCCCAGCGCCAGGACGATCAGGATGACGATGACTGCCCACCCCGGTCGTGCCCGCCGTGGCGGCGGCGTATCCGGGCGCGGCTTGGGCAGCACCGCGAGTTCGACCCGTTCGGGCGTCCAGCCGCGCCGCTCCAGGCGATCACGGGCGTCGTCTGGCGAATGAGCCTCGACGACGCCTTGCAGCGGCTTGCCGGCAGCGTCCCGGGCTCCGTAACGGTAGTTGGGCATGCGGATCTGGTATCAGGCTTCGCGCGGCGGGCAAAGCTTCGCTGCGCAGCGGGGACTACACCACCAGGCGCTCGAACCACCGCCGCCCGGTCTGGCGCGCATCGTGCAGTGCGAGGTCGAAATCAGCCAGCGACGCGAACTGGCAGCGGCGGGCGAGTTCGCTGCGCTCGCCGGCGGATGTCGGGATCGAGCTGATCGCCTTGCCGGCGGCCAAGCGCATGCGTGCCTCGACGCCGCGCAGCAGTGCGAGCCCGCGCACCAGGTCCGCGACGGCCTCGCTGGGCAGCCGGCCGATTTCGCCGAGGCGGCGCAGGGTGTCGGCGACCGACGCGCCGATCGGCAGCTCCGCGGGTTGGACGCCGAAGCTCAGCCAGTGAGCGATGAACTCGTGGTCGACGTATCCACCCCAACCGCGCTTGACGTGGTCGCGGCCGGCGACGCTCTCCTCGAGGCGCCGGCGCATGTCGCGCACCTGGGTCGCGGCGTCAGCGGGCAGCGGCGACAGCAGCGCGGTATCGCGGATCAGCTTCGCGGACTCGGCGCCGATGGTCGCCTCGCCGGCGACCGGAGCGACGCGCAGCATCGCCATGCGCTCCCACAGGTCCTTGGGCGTCTGCCAGTAGGTGACCAACGACGGCATGGTCGACACCAGTTCACCCTGGTCGCCCCATGGCCGCAGGCGCGGGTCGATGTCGTAGAGCCGCCCGTCGCCGAGCCCGCGCATCAGCTCCTGCGCCACCTTGGTCCAGAATTGCTCCCCGCTGCGACCGTCGCGCCGGCAGAGGCCGCCCGGATCGCAGACGAAGACCACGTCCATGTCCGACGCGTAGGACAGCTCGCGGCTGCCGAGCTTGCCCAGGCCGAGCACCGCGAAGCGCGTCTGCCGTCCCGCCTCGACGGGCAGGCCCCATTCGCGCGCGCGTTCGCCGACGCAGCGTTCGAGCACCGCGTTGAGGATCGCCAGCGCGGTGTCGCTGATCGAGCGGCTGACGCGCTCGGGCGCGAGACCCTCGAGATCGCGGATCGCCGTGGTGCACAGTTCGCGCGCCTGGAAGAAGCGCAGGGGCGGGGCGACGTCCTGGATGCCGCGGGTGAGCAGACGCGCCTCGCCGAGCAGGGCGATCGCGCGCTTTCCCGGCAGGTTGAGCGAGTCGACCAGCTCGTCGGGCAGTCCAGGGACCTCGGCGAGCAGCGCCACCAGGTAGTTCGCCCATCCCGCGAGATCGCAGAACATGCGCAGGACCTTGGCGTTGCCGGCGAGCAGGTCGTAGAACGTCGCGCGCCCGCCGACCGTGGCGACGATGCGCCCGAGGTTCACCACCGTCTGATCGGCGTCCGGCGTCTGGCGGACGAGTTCGAGCATCACCGGCAGCAGGGCGGCGAGCGCACGCTCGGTGCGACTGCGACTGAGCAGGAAGAACGGTTCGCGCGCCATCTGCCGCAGCTGATCGGCGGCGCGGCGCAGATCCTTGAAGCCGATGCCATCGAGCACCGAACGGATGAGGTCGTCTTCGATCTCATCCTGGACCAGCAGGGCGAGGACAGCGTCCTCGTGACGGGTCGCGCGCAGGTAATGGCGGTCGGCGAGGGTGCGCACCCGGGCGCGGGTCTCGGCGAGCTGCACGTCGAAGCGGGCCAGCGCGTCGTCGCCGCGCAGCCCGCAGCGGCGGGCCAGCGGCGCGCGCTCGATGGG
>JACDEC010000397.1 GCA_013816645.1 Planctomycetota bacterium | reverse complement strand
TACGACGGTTCAGACCCCATGACCGTCACGGCCGACGCCGACGGCGGCTACGCGCGGCCGGCCGGCGCGCTGCGCGTGTGGACGAAGGACGGCGGAGCCTCCCGCGACGGCAGGAGCGTGGCGGCCGAGGGCGATTACGTCGCTCCCGGAACCTATACGCTGGAGCAGCTCGGCGTGCCACGCGGCGGCGGCACCGCGACACTGTACCTCGAGGCGCTCCGCCCGAGCCTCGCGCCGGCCGACCGCCGCATCGAGGTGCGCGTGCGCTGCGGTGACCACGGTGTCATGGACGACGCGGTGCGCTGCTCGGGGATCGAGATGACCACGGTCGTCGAAGATCCGGCGGGCGGGCGGTTCATCGAGACCACTGGTTCCCACCTGTCGATGCCGGCGCCGGTGGTCGAGGTGACGTCGATGCGCCTGGTCATCGCGCCGGTGCAGAACGGGAGCACCCTCGACGGTCTCCTGCAGGTGCGCGGCACCGTGAAGTCGCGATTCCTCGATTCGATCCCCGGGACCGACGGGACCATCGACGCGATAAGGGTCTATCATAACGAGCTCAGCGAGCCGATCGTCGTGGGCCGCGTGTCGGCCCAGAAGGAGACGTCGCCCGATCCGCTGCGGCCCTACCCGTACCAAGGGCGCTTCACGCTGAACATCCAGGTCACGGGACTGGCGCCGGGGTCGAATCGCTTCCGTCTGACGGCGGAAGACAAGGTGCTGCGCCGGACGGGATCCTTCGCGGCGACGATCGATGTGACGTCGAACCAGCCGCCTCCGAGGAACGATGACGACACCACGACGCCTCCCGTCGTCGCGGTCGCAGCCGCTCCCGGCAAAACGGCATCGGGAGCCAAGGACGCGGCGGTCGCGGCCGCACCTGCTCCACCGCAGGTACGCTGGGCTGCAGGCGATCCCCTACAGGTGGTTGCGACCACCGAGAAGACCCGCTTCATGTCGGTGCGCCTGGACGGCGCTTTCAGCGACAGCGTGGCGGCCAAGTTCGGCCAGCGCTGGGGCGATGAAGGCGGCAGCAGCACATTCACCCGCGTCAACGACGGCAAGTTCTACCTCGCCAGTCGCTACGACGCGCAGCGCCCGGCCCTGCTGCTGGTGCTCAACGGCAACCACGACGACGAGCCGGCCGGCAATCGGATCGTGAACAAACTCAAGTTCGACGCCGGCGTGGTGGTCGGCATCTTCTCCTGCGGCGTCGAGATGGTCGAAGGCATCTGGCACCTCGGCGTCGGGGTGGTCAAGGGCGTGGGCACGCTCTACGGATCGACGCAGGAGCTGGTGACCTGGAGCGTGGTCTCGTTGTTCTTCGGCTCGGATGCCGGCGAGGAGTTCTACCAGAACGACCGCGTGCACTCGGTGAAGGTCGAGGAAGCGCTCAAGCTCACCGCCGAGATGGCCGAATCGGTCGCGAAGGTCCTCCTGAAGCTCCACCTCGACCAGGTGAACGCGATACGGCACCTGCTGAACGGAGAAGACGAGGAACTCGGCAAGATGAGCGACGAGTACCGGGTGTACCTGCTCTTCGGCGCCGAGATCTTCAGCGAGCTGATGAAGGAGATCGCGGCCAAGACTCCGTACGAGCAGGGCAAGATCGTCGGCACGCTGGTGTGCGAGATCGGTTCGCTCTTCATCGGCGTGGGCGAGATCGCGGCCCTCACCAAGATCCGCTACCTCGAGAAGATCGAGGAGGCGGGCATCCTCGGCAAGTACTTCAAGGACGCCGGGCGCCTGGAGCGCCTGCGCCAGATGATCCGCGCCATCCGCTACGCGAAGCTCTGCTTCCCCGCCGGAACGCTGGTCCACGCGGCGCAGGGACTGGTGCCGATCGAAGCCGTGCGCCCCGGCATGGAGGTCTGGGCGCGCAGCGACGACGGCGAGGTCCGGCTGCGCTTGGTGCAGGACACCGTCACGACGCGCCCCGACAGTCTGATCCGATTCGCGTTCAGGGACCGATCGGGGCGCGACGCGTCGATCGCGTGCACCGCCCAGCACCCGGTCTGGGTCGACGAGGCGCGCGCCTTCGTCGACGCCGACCATCTGGCCCCCGGCCAGCACCTGCGGCTGCGTGACGGCGAGTCGGCCGAGATCGCCAGCGTGGTGGTCGAGCCTCACGAGGGTCGCGCATTCAACCTCGTCGTCGCCGACGACCACACCTACTTCGTCGCGGTCGCGGGGGTGCTGGTGCACAACGCCAACGGCCGGCGGTTGTGCGAAGAGGCGTCCTCGCTCCTGCGCAACATGTGGTCGACGAAGCCGCAGGGATCGAAGAGCATCGATGTGCTCGCCGATTTCGTGCGCGTTCGCAAGGAGAAGCTCAACGGCGAGCTCGCCGCCGGGATGATGGAGGAGATGGCGGAAGTGACCAGCGGCGTCATCCGCGAAGCCCAGGACGTGCTCGTGAAGTTCGACGATCCGCACAAGACGGACTGGTTCATGAAGCGGATCCACGAAGTGCTCACCAAGCAGCCGCGCGATATCTCTGCGGAGGCCGAGATCCGCGCGTGCGTCGCGTTGCGTCGCGAGGGCCGCGCGGTCCATTGGCGCAACAACGACGCGAGACCAGGCTTGCCGACCTCCGACTTCTTCCTCGACGCGGGAGTAGCGAGCGCCAATCGCTACGACGTCTATTCGCCGCCGAATGGCGTCAATCGCCAGAGCATCTTCGACAAGCTGCACGAGAAGACCCGGATCCGCGCGTCGGGAGAGAACCAGGCGAACAAGTTCATCGTGGACCTCACCCAGCAGGCCCCCGGCAGTCCCCACGTGCCCGACGCGGGCTACTGGCGGCAGATCCTCGCGGAATTCAACGCCACCCGAGCACCGGAGGCGCAGGTCCTGGAGCTGAAGGTGCTGCTTGACGACGCCATCGCGCTGACCATCACGCCATAGGCATGGGCAGCTCCTTCACCCACCTCTACTGGCAGTCCGGCACCTCGACCGCGGAGATTATGGACCGCTTCTTCGGCGCCGGCGTGCGCGAGGCCTACCTCGGCGGCATCACGGTCATGCCCGGCGCCGCATCGCACGCGCCGCCGCATGGTCCGGCCTGGGCGCGCGACTGGGCGAGCGGACTGGCGTTCGAGTACCGCACAGGGTCTGAGCGCGCTCTCGGCCAGGCTTTGGCGCTCGCCATGATTGCGGACTGCGTGCGGCAGGCCCCCACGGTACTCGATTGGGGACTCAGCGACGGTGATTACGCCCTGGTCGGCGACGATGGCGTCGTCCTGCTGCGCGCGCGACCACGACAGGAGGGCTTCGATGTGCACCACCGGATCGAGCCGCTGGCGACCTCCGTGCTTGAAGGGTTCAGCGTCCGCGCCTTGGACCTGGGCAACGGATCCTGAACGTCGATTTGACGACCCGCTCGCACTCGCGGATGGGCACCTCTTCGGTCACACCCGGAGCCTGCGCGCGCGACGGCGTGCCCGCGGACCTCGTCGTCATCGCCTACAACGGCGAGGATCGTTGCTGCTCCGGCTTCGCCGCCACCGGTGGCGAGCGACGCCAGGTGATCAACGTCGCGCTCGATGGAGGGGCGGCCGAGACCGTCGCCCCGGATTTCGGCAGCTACATCCTCAAGCGCTGCACCGCGCTCGTCCGCATGGTCGAATTCACGCGCGGCCAGGCGCGGCTATGACGCGCGATTGGCGGCGCTGTGCTGCATCGCCCTCCTCGGTGCGCCAGCCCGGGCATGGAGCGAGGACCTCGTCGGCCAGTGGCGCGCGGCGGCCAACGCCGCGGCGGATCCTGGCGCGGCGCTGCTGCCGCTCCTGGTGGG
>JACDEC010000396.1 GCA_013816645.1 Planctomycetota bacterium | reverse complement strand
TGCGCGCGCTGTGGCCGCTGGTCGCCGCGGCGGCGGCGCTGCTGGTCGCCGTCGTGCTGTGGCAGACCGGCGGACCCGGAGCCCCAGCCCTGGCCACGATCGTGTCCTGCGGCGAGGATGCGCGACTGGTGGGGACCTACGGGAAGCTCACCCTGTCGCCCGGACAACCGGTGCGCTCCGGCGACCAGTTGCTGAGCGGCAAGGATCCGCTCGCGGTGCGCTTGGCCGACGGCACGCGGCTCGACTTGGCGCCCGCCACCGGCGCGACGCTCGCCGACGACCACGGCCTGCGCATCGACCTCGCGTCGGGAGGCCTAGTCGCCGAGGTCGTTCCCCGGGCCGCGAGCGCGCCGCTGCTGGTGTTCACGGCCCAGGCGACCGCGACGGTGCTCGCCTCCTCGTTCGAGCTCGTCGCGGACGGCGCGGGGACGCGGCTCGACGTGCGCGCCGGCGAGGTCCACCTGGAGAACCCGCGCGGTCGCCTGGTCGTGGCCGCGGGTGTGCGCGGTTTCGCCCCGACGGACGAGGCCCCGCGCGCGCTGCCCGCGACCATCATCGTCGATTTCACGCCGGGCGACATCCAGCCCGCGAACGGCACCCTGGTCGATTTCGGCCTGACCTACGATCCGACCCGCGGCTATGGCTGGGACGGACCAATCGAAGGCGCGCCAGCCCCCGGGGCCGGCTCGACCTGGGACGACGTCTTCCATCCCTTGGAGCTCAAGCGCCGGGCGAGCCCGAGCTCGCGCGCGGGCGGACCTGGGAGCGACGGATTGTGCGCCGGCTGGCGCGGGGCGTCCGAGACCTGGCGCATGCGCCTGCCCAACGGGCGCTACCGCGCCACGATCCGGGTCGGCGACGATTTCTGCAACC
The DNA here is from genome assembly GCA_013816645.1 of Planctomycetota bacterium. Classification (GTDB taxonomy): domain Bacteria; phylum Planctomycetota; class UBA11346; order UBA11346; family UBA11346; genus JACDEC01. The sequence goes on along the minus strand of JACDEC010000396.1, from coordinate 2,933 downwards.
AGGGTCCGCACCACGTGCGCATCCAGGACCGGCAGGTCATCTCGGCCGTCATGACGGCGAAGAACGAATTCTTCGAACGCAGCGCCGAGGTCGTGGTCAGCGATGGGGAACTGCGCATGCGCGTCGGCGGGCACGACAGCCCGGAGGTCGCCTCGGACCTGTCCAGCGACAGCTGCCTCACCCTGCTGGTGATCGATCCGCTCGATCGGCCGTGACGGCGTAAGGTCCTGCGCATCGGCGCCTTGCGCCCCGATCCACCGGGCCCCGCACCACACAGTGCCAACGGTGGCACATCGGCATACCCAACATTCGCCGGGTAATGCCCCGGCTCGCCCGCCTCGCTCGGGAATCCACTTCCCGAGGACCCCATGAGCATCGATTACGCACCCCGACCGTTCATCCCCACCCTGCGCCGCGTCGCGCTGGCGATCGTGTCGTTGGTGGGCGCGCTGCCCGCCGCCGACCCGCCCGGCACCATCGGCATCAACGTCAACGGCCCAGCGGTGACCATCAACGGCACGCCGTGGCGCTCGTGGAGCCAGGCGCTGTCCAGCGGCCTGAGCGTCAGCAACGCCACGCTGTGGAGCGGCACCTCCTCGTCGCCACTGTCGCCGACTCCCGACGCCGCCACCCGCACCGTGCTCGAATCCGCGGCCTACCGTCCGGGCCCCGCCAATGGCCAGGGGCTGACCCTGTCGCAGTCGGTCGCCAACGGCACCTACGACGTCTCGATCTGGGTGGTCGAGAACCACCAGTCGAACTACCGCGACATGGACCTGCGCATCGAAGGGCAGACCGTCGCCAGCGCGATCGGCGACCTGCCGCGCCTGGCCTGGCGCAGCTACGGCCCCTACCGCGTCACCGTCGGCGACGGCGCGCTGACCACCGAGGTGCTGCGCCGCAGCAAGGGCGATCCGCACCTCTCAGGCATGCTCATCGTCCCGGTGTCAGGCGGCAGCACCCCGCCCCCGCCGCCGCCCCCGCCCGCGGACCCGAGCGCGAGGCCGCGCCTGTTCGTGCTCACCGACATCAGCAACGAGCCCGACGACGCGGAGTCGCTGGTGCGCCTGCTCTGCTACTCCAACGAGTTCGACATCGATGCCCTGGTGGCGACGACCTCGGTACATCTGCGCGATGCGGTGCGCCCCGACCAGATCCACGGCCACATCGACGAGTACGCCAAGGTGCGCGGCAACCTGCTGCTGCACGCCTCCGGCTTCCCCGAAGTTGCGCACCTCAAGGCCCGCGTTTCCCAGGGCATTCCCCAGTACGGCATGGCCGGTGTCGGTGCCGGCAAGGATTCGCCCGGTTCCGAGGCGCTCATCACCGCCGCCGACCGCGCGGACGGTCGGCCGCTGAACATCAGCGTGTGGGGCGGGGCGAACTGCCTGGCCCAGGCCCTGTGGAAAGTACGCGCGACCCGCTCGAGCGCGCAGCTCGCCGCCTTCATCGCCAAGCTGCGCGTGTACACGATCGCGGACCAGGACGACAGCGGTCCTTGGATCCGACAGAACTTCCCCAGCGTCTTCTACATCGTCAGCCCGGGCAGCTACCAGGATTCCACCTGGGTCGGCATCTCCGGCGATAGGTTCAATGGCTTCACCGGCCCCGACTTCAACCTGGTCAGCAACGACTGGGTCGATCGCCACGTCCAGTTCAATCACGGGCCGCTCGGCGCCTCGTACCCCGACATCGCCTTCATCATGGAAGGCGACACCCCGTCGTGGTTCTACTTCCTGCCCTTCGGTCCCGGCGATTCGCAGCACCCGGAGTACGGCGGTTGGGGCGGGCGCTATGCATGGCGCGACGGCATCTGGACCGACACGCAGGACACCGTCCTCGGCCACGATGGCCAGTGGTACACCAACAACGAGTGCAGCGTGTGGCGCTGGCGCACCGACTACCAGAACGACTTCGAGGCACGCATGGATTGGAACGTCCAGCCGTTCTCGGGCGCGAACCATCCGCCCGTGCCGGTGGTGCAGAATGGCCTGGCCCGCACCGTCAGCCCCGGCCAGCGCGTCGACCTGAACGCCTCCGGCACCAGCGATCCCGACGGCAACGGCGTGACCTACCGCTGGTGGAACTACCAGGAACCGGGCACCTACGACGGCGACATCGCCATCACTGGCGCCAACGGTCAGCAGGCGTGGTTCAACGCGCCGAATGTCAGCCAGACCCATGAGCTGCACATCATGCTCACCGTGACCGACCAGGGCGCTCCGGCGCTGAGCCGCTACCGCCGCGTGATCGTCACCGTGCAGCCCGGCGTCGGCCAGCCGACCAACCAGGCGCCGACCGTCAATGCCGGCAGCGACCGCGTAGTCACCCTGCCCGCCAGCGCCTCGCTCGACGGCACCGTCGGCGATGACGGCCTGCCCAACGGCGCGCTCAACCTGGCCTGGACCCAGCTCAGCGGCCCGGGCTCGGTGAGCTTCGCCAATGCCGGCGCGATCGACACCACCGCCAGCTTCACGGCGGCCGGGACCTACGCGCTGCGCCTGACCGCCAGCGACGGTGCGCTGTCCGCCTCGGACGACGTGATGGTCACGGTCTCGTCGCAGCCAGCACCCGGCGGCGTCATCGCCATCAACGTCGGCGGCGGGGCGTACACCGCGACCGACGGCACGGCCTACCTCGCCGATCAGCACGTCACCGGCGGGTCGACCCACGCGACCACCGACGCGATCGCCGGCACCGATGCCGACCCGGTCTACCGCAGTGAACGCTACGGCGCCTACACCTACGCCATCCCGGTGGCCAACGGCTCGTACGACCTGCGCCTGCAGTTCGCCGAGATCTACCAGACCGCCAACGGTCGGCGCGTCTTCGACGTGCTGGTCGAGGGGCAGGAACGGGTTGCCAACCTCGATATCCATGCCCAGGTCGGCGCGCGGACCGCCCACGACGTGGTCCTGCCGGTCAGCGTGTCC